>VGGW01000068.1 GCA_016868395.1 Bacteroidota bacterium
TATTCTCAAAAATATGGTCTAAACCCGCATAAACATGGATGTCCTGATCAAATATGGTATCGTTTTTTTTATGATTGACAATATAAAGCAAAGAAGTGATGTCTTTGAACTCTGAAGCGATGAATTTCATCATATCATCAATTTGTACTTCATCTGCATAGGCGAAGACGACTATAACCATGAGTTCACCCGTGCTGGTGGTACGAATGATCAGATTGCGAAGGGCTCCTTCATGGTTTTTCAAATTGTAAAATGAGATTCCGGCTTTAAGTGCATACCCCCTCACTTTGTTTCTGATCTCATTGGATGGGTCTGCCTGCAGATAGCAATGGTTTATGTCAACAATCTTATCAAAGCGGCCGGGTATGTGATAACCCAATGCATTCATTTCCATTGTTTCCGCACTTCGCATATCTTCATCGGTCAGCCAGCGCTTGTCTGAAAAAGTATACTCCAGTTTATTTCTGTAATAGCGCGATTCAGAAGAGCCTAATATGGGTTCCATATTGGAAACATCTACCTTTCCTAGTCTGTTTAAGGCATCACTTACACTTTTCTGCTTGAATTGGAGCTGGGCATCATAACTGAGATGCTGCCATTTACAGCCACCGCAAACACCAAAATGTTCGCAAAAGGGTTCGGTACGGTGAGCGGAAGGCTTTACAAGATTTTGAATCTTGCCTTCATAGAACCTTTTCTTTCTTTTTAGGAGTTCAACATCAACAATATCTCCGGGAACTGCCTTGTCAATGAAGATAACCAGATCATCAGATTTACCCACACCCTTGCCCTCTTCTGCAATATCGATTACCTGTATGTTTTGCAAAAATTTTTTGTCGGCCGGAATTTTTTTCATGAACGGCAAAACTAAAGATTTTTATTTTAACCTGAGTTCGATATATGAAAGATAAAGAAGTATCCATATCATGGTTCTCATGCCCCTCCGTATGCGTATGATTTGATTTTTGAAAGCAATACCCGCGTGTTATCGCTTGCTGCAGTCCTTTCCTCCGGAGTATTTCCGGCATGAAATGCTACCTGATTTCAAATGATTCGTTGCCGGAAGATACTTCCTTCGGCAAGGTTTAGTTTACCCGCTGCTGTTTTTCATCGCGAGGGGTAGTCCGGTAATAGAACCCCAAACCCGGTTGGCAGCGCTATCTTTTTTGCACTCCTGAATCTGAGGATAAGGATTCAATTTTCAGCATAAAAATAAGGCAGAACACGGTACCAGGAGCAACAGAGCCTGCTTTTTAGGAGCTAAGAAAAATAATAAGGCTCCGGCAAGAGCATATATCGATCTCAGGTTATTTTAGGAGCAGGTAAGCGGATATTTTGACAAAAGATTTGCCGGAACCTTAGCTTAAGCAGGTTAATATTGGGGTGTTTAGCTTTTGAATTTGATGGTAGTGTTTAACAAGTAAACCCCAATCAGAATTTAAAATTCAAATAGCTCATCAATTAAATCGGAAAATAATTGAATTTCGCGGCTCATGGGTAATAATTGGTTCGAAATAACGCTAAAATAAAATAAATTATACCAAAAACCAAATCGGTATAAAATCTTAATATTGAATTTACTTTAATTCAACAATTACCAGATGAGCTCGGATCTATTTGACCGCTGCCTTGACCAAATAGGGCAGTATTTCTTTTTGGAAGGAGATGAAATTTTTACGGACGTCAGAATCACTTACGGAGGTAAAGGCGAAAGAGAATACGATGCTTTTGCTGGCCTTGATTAGAAAGCGCAGTCGCTCGATATAATCATCTGCTTTAAAGAGTGGTGTTTGATTGAACGATTGGATCAGTAGTTTCTCCAGATCATCGGAAAGTGTTTTTAGAAATTCCTGGGAATTGGCTGATTCTCGAATAAACTCCCAACCGATAAACTCATTACAAACCGTATAAGATAAACGGCTGGTTTTGAGGATAATCATACTCAGGTAAGCTTCTTCATCCAGTTTTTCACTTGGGTTATGAATGATTTCATGAACACTTTGCTGAATATATTCCATCAGGATTGCCTGAAGCAATAATTCTTTACTTTCAAAATACTTGTAAATGGTTGCCTTGGCAATTTTTGCACGCTTGGCAATTTCATTGACACTGGTTTTATGGTAGCCATATTTTCGGAATAAATCCTGAGCTGCTTTCTTTATGCTTTCCTTTATTTTATCGACTTCCATATCAGTTTACTACCGAAATTTCAAAATTACTAATAATTACCCGATATTCCCTGAGGGGTCTTTTGGCGGGAGCTTTAACCGCTGATCCATCAAACATGGAAAATTTTGCCCCGCTACATGGATCGGTTGCCGTTAAATTTGGATCATCGGGAACGACCGCACACCTGTTTTGGGGGTTTACAGAGCTACAACGGTCGAAGGCCACATAGGCATTATCGGCCTTCCTAAAAATGATTAGTCCGGCTACCCCGGTATTATCCATTTTATTAACCACCAATAATCCATTTTTATTTTTGATGTTGAACTCCTGAATGGTGATTCTATAATTTACAAAGGCATCCGGAATTCTGTCCAGGCTATCCTTAGTGCAGGATAGCATAGAGAAAAGACAAAATCCGATGATTATTCTGGCCTTCATCAAATCATTTCTGATTGAAATTGTTTTAAAAATCGAATATCATTTTCTGAGAACAACCTCAGGTCTTTGATCTGGTACTTCAGGTTGGTAATCCGTTCTATTCCCATCCCGAAGGCATAACCGGTATACTTTTTACTATCAATGTTGCAGTTTTCAAGCACATTGGGGTCTACCATCCCGCAGCCCAGGATCTCAACCCAGCCACTGTGTTTACAGAACTGGCAGCCCTCGCCTTTGCAGATGGAACATGAGATATCCATCTCAGCGGATGGCTCGGTAAAGGGGAAATAACTTGGGCGGAAACGCACTTTTGTAACCTCTCCGAAAAGTTCCTGAACAAAATGGAATAAGGTCTGTTTCAGATCGGCAAAAGAAACATTTTCATCAATATACAATCCTTCAACCTGATGAAAAAAACAGTGCGCCCTGGCGGATATGGCTTCATTTCGATAAACCCTGCCCGGCATAATGGCTCGGAAAGGTGGCTTTCCTGCTTCCATCATTCGCACCTGAACGGATGAAGTATGAGTACGTAGGGCAATATCTCCCTTTTCTCCTCCTTTTTTTATGAAAAACGTATCCTGCATGTCTCTGGCGGGATGTTCCTCAGGGAAATTAAGTGCCGAAAAATTATGCCAGTCGTCTTCAATTTCCGGACCTTCGGCTACATTGAATCCCTGTTTTTTGAGAATCTCACTGATTTCTTTTCTGACCAGGGACAGGGGATGGCGGGCACCTAATTCAAATCCTTCTCCGGGAAGGGTCAGATCCTGGCCTGACTCAGTCTGGGTATCAAGGCTCTCCAGACTTTCCCTGAGGGTCTGGTATTTGGCTTCAGCCAATTGCTTGAACTCATTTAGAACTTTACCCAGCACACGTTTTTCTTCTGAAGAAACAGTTTTGAAGGCTTCAAAAAGATCTTTAATGATTCCTTTGGTACCTAAAAAGCGAATCCGGAATGATTCGAGTTCATCTTGGCTCTTCGCTTGAAATGATTTGATTTCTGATGTGTATTGGGATATTGTTTCCTGCATGTTAATCCTGTTTAAAGGGTTTAAAGCTCCTTTTATTAGTTTATTTTAAAACACCAAGCTTCGCGCCAATTTTTGTAAAGGCGGCGATAGCTTGATCCAAATGTTCCCGGGTATGTGCAGCAGATAACTGTATTCTTATGCGTGCTTTATCTTTCGGCACCACCGGAAAATAAAAGCCGATGACATAAATTCCCTCTTTTAGCAATTCTGCTGCAAAATCTTGTGATAGTTTGGCATCATAGAGCATAATCGGAACAATCGGATGTGTCCCCGGTTTGATATCAAAGCCAGCTTCCGTCATTTTTTTGCGAAAATACCTGGTGTTTTCTTCCAGCTTATCCCTTAATTCGGTACTTTCTTCAAGCATATCCAGTACGGCAATGGAAGCACCCACGATAGAAGGCGCCAAGGTATTGGAAAACAAATATGGTCTTGAACGTTGTCTAAGCAAATTAATCACTTCTCTTGGCCCGGAAGTAAAACCACCTGATGCACCACCCAGTGCTTTCCCAAGTGTGCCGGTGATGATATCTATACGGCCCATTACCCCATGATATTCATGGGTACCTCGTCCGGTTTTGCCCAAAAAGCCTGATGAGTGACATTCATCAATCATGACCAGGGCCTGATATTTATCGGCTAAATCACAAATTTTATCTAACTGAGCGATGGTTCCATCCATTGAAAAGGAGCCATCGGTAACGATGATACGATGGCGTAAATGTTGAGTTTCTTTCAACTTTTCCTTTAAATCTGCCATATCATCATGCAGATAACGATGTCGCTGTGCCTTACACAAGCGTACCCCGTCAATGATTGAAGCATGATTTAAGGCATCTGAGATAATCGCATCCTGTTCATCAAACAGGGGTTCAAAAACCCCTCCATTAGCATCAAAGGCTGCTGCATACAAAATGGTATCTTCAGTCCCTAAAAATTTAGATATCCTTTCTTCAAGCTGCTTGTGAATATCCTGAGTACCACAAATAAATCGCACGGAGGCCATACCAAAGCCATGGGTATCTAGAGCATTTTTAGCCGCCTGGATTACCCTTGGATGAGCGGCCAATCCCAGGTAGTTATTGGCACAAAAGTTTATGACTTCCTGCCCTCCCTGAATTTTAATATCGGCACCCTGGGGGGTGATAATTATTCGTTCCCTTTTATATAAACCGGCATTTTCTATTTCTTCCAGTTCGTTTTGCAGTATCGCTTGAAGAGTTTTATACATAATAAGCTGGTTAGCGTCTGTAAAATTACAAATTCTACAGAATTTCAGCTTCCCGGAATCGAAATTAGTCCATTTTAACGTCAAATTTATGACATAATCCAAGGACTATTGATATAATTATCATCTTTGTAACAAAGCCTCCATGAGATCAATTGCTATATTTTTGTTCATTACCTTTTTTTCCTCGGCTTTGTTTGGCCAAAAAGTTGTAATTCAAGGTAAGATCACCAATCTGAATGGTCAGCCGGTACCCTTTGCCAGTGTATTTGAAAAAAATACCAGCATCGGAACTTCTGCCAATAGCGAGGGTGAATTTAAACTGAAATTGGACCCCGGAGTGCATACCTTAATCTTTAAAGCCATTGGCTTTAGCCAAGAATCCAGAGACTTGAATTTGCAAAGGGACCAGGTAATTTCTGTTGTTTTAATGGAAACTGTTTATGAACTGAAAGATATCATTGTACGGACTTACTCGGAAGATCCGGCATATGAGGTAATCAGAAATGCGATAAAACAAAGGAACTTCCATTTAAATGAAATTGAGGAGTTTACTGCCGGTGTGTATATCAAAGGGATGCAGAAATTGTTGGGGGCTCCAAAAAAGTTTTTGGGCGCGAATATTGATGATATGGCGAAGCAAATCGGACTCGATTCTAATCGAAAGGGCATTCTCTACCTTTCAGAATCTGAATCAAAGCTAAGTTATATCAGACCCCGAAAATATCGGGAGGTGATGATTTCATCGAAGGTTTCAGGAAGTAACCGAGCATTCAGTTTTAATCGTGCTTCCGACATGGAAATCAACTTTTATCAAAACTTACTGGAGCTAGAAGGGCTTAGTCCGCGGCCTTTCATTTCGCCCATTGCTGATCAGGCCCTCTTTTATTATAATTACAAACTATTGGGTACCAGCATGGAGAATGGTCAGATGATCAATAAAATTGAATTGATTCCTAAACGATCTGCCGATCCGGTTTTTAGAGGGATAATCTACATCATTGAGGATAGCTGGAGGATACACAGCGCCGATCTTTACCTCACAAAGGAGGCGAATATTCAATTTGTTGATACCCTGAATATTAGACAGGAGTTTATTCCGATAAACGCTAAAATATGGATGCCCTCAACGGTCCGATTCGACTTTACCGGTGGTTTTCTGGGCTTTGATTTCGGCGGTTATTTCATTGCGCTTTACACGGATTATGATTTAAATCCGGGATTGAATCCCAAAGATTTCAGGGAGGTTTTAAATATAAGCCGAGAAGTAAACAAAAAGGATACGACCTACTGGAAGCAAGCCAGGCCCATTCCATTAACCCTTGAGGAGCAGAGCGATTATGTCAAGAAGGAAACTTTGGCAAAAAAACGTGAGTCAAAGGAGTATCTGGATTCTCTTGATAAGGCCAATAATAAATTTAAGCCAATCCGGTTTTTAATAGGTAGTGGTTATAATCCAAGAAATCGCTTTAAGAAGGAGTACTATCAGTTTAGTTCATTAGTTAACTCACTTTTTTATAATACGGTAGAGGGTTTTGGCCTTAATTATAAGGCTTCCTATTCAAAACGGATTGATTCACTGACCAATAAATTCCTACGTTACACCGGTAAGGTTCGCTATGGGCTATCGAGTGAGAAATTCTATGCAAGCTTTGCTGCCGCTATTCCGCTAAAGAACAGCAGCTTTGCGATTAATGCCGGATCTGATGCCTTAGACCTGAATAATCAGGAGAGTATTAGTCAGCTCGCTAACACAACCAATTCGTTATACTATGAGCGCAACCTGCTCAAACTCTATGAATCGAGGTTTGTCAACCTCTCTTATTCCAAGCCGCTTGGAAGTGTAAAAACCAGTATCAGTACTGAATGGGCGAATAGAAGGTCGCTTCAAAATACATCGGATTATACCATTCGAAATCTGGCAAGAAGAGATTTTACATCAAATAACCCACTGATCTCCGGATCAGACCTTCCTATGTTCCCCGAAAATCAGGCACTGAAACTTAAGTTTAGGGCAAGTTATGCCTTCAGTAACGATTATTCAACTTACCCATCCGGTAAATTTTATAATCCATCGAAGTATCCCTTACTAGGAATTAATTATGAAAGGGGAGTTAATGGTATATTCGGTTCTGATGTAGACTATTCTCGGATATCTGTCGACCTGACTAAGTCAGACATAAAACTGGGACTGTTCGGGCAATCCGCTTTCTGGCTCGGGGCAGGTAAGTTTCTAAGCAACAATAAATTATTTTTTATGGATTACAAGCATTTTTTGGGCACACAAACTCTTGCTTACACGCCTTATATTAATAGTTTTCTTTATCTGGATTATTATAATTTCAGTACACCTGATCAATATTGGGAAGCACATTTTGAGCATAATTTTTCAGGATTTTTGTTAAATAAAATACCTCTTCTGCGGAAGTTAAAACTCAATGAAATTGCAGGCTTTAATTATCTTGGAACACCAGCTCACAAATCTTACTCTGAGTTTTATCTTGGTATTAGTTTTCTAAATTTTCGGACTTCTTATGGCTGGTCCTATTTAAATGGGAAGAGAAATGATTTTGGTTTCCGGATTGCCACCGGACTTTAAGGTTCGGTCATTTGATATTCTTCATGTTCTTGCAGAATCTGTTGGCTTGCCTTATATTTGTTGCGCATTAAACGCTGTTTGCAACAGTATCAATGAATCATGATTAAATACCAAACTCTTCTCTACTATTGTTATAGTAGGATTGAAGATGCAGAACAATTCGCATCCGATCACCTCGCTTTTTGTAAATCCCTCAATCTTGTCGGCAGGATTATTGTCGCCGACGAAGGACTCAATGGAACTGTTTCAGGCAACTTTGAATCCTGTAAAATTTACATGGATACGCTTCATGCTGATCCTCGTTTCTCTGCAATTGATTTCAAGATTGATGAGGTAGAGGAACCGTCTTTCATTAAGATGCATTGCCGCTACAAGGCGGAAATTGTTCACTCCGGACTTCGGGATCCCGGCATAATCAATCCGGAGGAAAAAACCGGAATACATTTGGCACCCGCTGATTTTGTGAAGATGAAAGATCAGGATGATGTAGTAATTGTCGATGTAAGGTCGAACTATGAGCATGCTATCGGGCGCTTCAAGAATGCGGTGACTTTTGATATTGAGAATTTTCGAGATTTTCCGGCTAGAATCAATGAACTCGCCCAATACAAGGATAAAAAGATTGTGACCTATTGTACCGGTGGAATTAAATGTGAAAAGGCCTCTGCTTTATTGCTTCATGAGGGTTTTGAACAAGTATATCAATTACATGGGGGTATCATCAAGTATGGTAAAGAAGCAGGAGGTGAAGATTTTGAAGGTAAATGTTATGTGTTTGATAACCGGGTTGCTGTCGACGTCAATACAGTGAACCCCAAAGTGATTTCCTCCTGCAGGAATTGCGGCACCCACACAACAAAAATGATCAATTGTGCGAATCCTGAATGCAATGAGCATTTTACACAATGTGATGCTTGCGGTGAAAAACTGGATGGTGCCTGTTCAGAAATTTGCCGGTCCCACCCCAGAAAACGCGAATATAATGGTACAGGTTATTATGTTAAAGTTCCTCAACCTGTAAATAAATGAATTTAGAACTTTCTTAATAAAATCGAATTTGAAGGTATTATTTACCATTTTCCTGCTCTGTA
Source organism: Bacteroidota bacterium (assembly GCA_016868395.1). Classification (GTDB taxonomy): domain Bacteria; phylum Bacteroidota; class Bacteroidia; order Sphingobacteriales; family Sphingobacteriaceae; genus Daejeonella. Next base: position 8,560 of record VGGW01000068.1, read on the forward strand.
TTTCTAATGTCTTCATGACCCTGGCTTGGTACGGTCATCTCAAGTTTAAGGAAATGGAATGGACGAAAAGTTTTGGACTTATCACGATCATTTTAATCAGCTGGGGGATTGCCTTGTTTGAATATATATTCCAGGTTCCGGCCAATAAATATGGATTTAAAGGCAATGGAGGTCCATTTACTCTCCTTGAATTAAAGATGATTCAGGAAGCCTTATCCATTGTAATCTTTCTGATATTTACCTTGTTCTTTTTTAAAAATGAGAAGATTGCCTGGAATCATCTGCTTGGTTTCGTTTTTTTGATGCTGGCTGTATTTTTTGTCTTTCTAAAGAAATAGGATCATGGAGGGAAGTACTTGCTGTAGTTTCATGTGTTAATTACTTATCATAAACAAAAATATAAACTATGAAAAAGCTGCTGTCATTTTTGGTAATTGTCTTGCCCCTTTTGGAGTTTGCTGCGGCTCAGGATAAGTCGATGTTTTCTAAAGAGATATTCGTACAAGGTACTGATACCCTTTTATACAGGATGTTGCTTCCTGAGAATTTTGATGCTTCCGGGAAGTATCCGGTACTGATGTTTTTACATGGGGCCGGTGAGCGTGGTCATGATAATGGAGCTCAACTCATGCATGGGAGCAAGCTTTTTTTGAGAACTGATGTCAGGCGGGATTTTTCGGCCAGCGTGATTTTTCCGCAATGTCCTAAAGATGATTATTGGGCAAATGTGAAGATCGGGGATGGAAAATCCGGAGATCGTTTTTCCTTTCAGAAGGGTGGAGAACCCGGTCGAGCCATGCACCTGCTTTTGGGTTTACTGGCTCAATTGAAATCAGAGAGTTTTACCGAAGACTCCCGGTTTTATGTCGGTGGTCTTTCAATGGGAGGGATGGGAACCTTCGAAATTTTAAGGAGAAAGCCTAGGGCTTTTGCTGCTGCTTTTGCCATTTGCGGGGGTGATGATGTAAGGAATGTAAAGCAATACAAGAAGGTGCCTTTATGGATTTTTCATGGAGCAAAGGATACTACAGTGCCTATCTCAAAATCAGAAATTGTGGTAAATGAATTGAAACGATTGAATCGGCCGGCAAAATTTACAATTTATCCGGAGGCAGGGCGTAACAGTTGGGATGCGGCATTTGCAGAACCAGCGTTTTTATCCTGGATTTTCTCACATGAGCGGTAATTACTCATTTGCCGATTTTGTTATTCCAGGCTTGAATCTGGGTTTAAAAACGGGCTTTGATTCCGGGCTCTGACCGGGATTTGTCTCTTCTAATTTATCGGAAGCAATTGGTACTGCCTTATATCTAGGCTTGTATTTGGAAGCTGATGCTGTTTCTGTTTTTGCCGAATCTTGATTGTTTGTTGATGTTACTGCGGACTTTAATCGGGGTACATAGGCAGTTTTTTCTTGCTTTGTCAGCTCGTTTTCTGGAGCTGAAACTTCATTATTTTTGTTTTCCTCTTGAACGGGGAGTGGTTTTGGTTCCTCTCTCAAAGTATAAGTCCTTCGTAATTTGTTAAACCAGAATTTCTTGCTGTAGTCGAAACTCTTCTCACCCAACTGATGAAAATAACTTTCAAATTCAGAAAAAAATGCGTTTCCCTTTTCTTTAAGCTGAAGAGGATCAATTTTTTTCTTGACTAGGAATTCTTCGAAAGTCATCTGAGCATTTATAGGAAATTTATTCTGCCATATTATGGTAAACTGCCTGAACATCATCGTCCTCTTCCAGTTTATCAATTAATTTAAAAACATCGGCAGCTTGTTCTTCACTTACCTCGGTCGTTGATTGGGCGATGCGTTCGAGTTTAGCACTGATAACAGGGATGTTTTTCTCTTCGAGTGCTTTCTGCATCTTCCCAAAATCTTCGAAGGAGGTGTGAATTACGCCGATGTCTTTACCGGATTCATCAACTTCAACATACAATTCCTCAAGTCCGGCATCAATCAACTCAAATTCTAGTTCATCCAAGTCCATTTCTCCCGGATCAAATCTGAAAACTGATTTACGGGTGAAAATAAAGTCCAGGGAACCTGTCTTACCTAATGTTCCGTTGGTTTTGTTGAAATAACTTCGAACATTAGCAACGGTTCTATTGGTATTGTCAGTTGCAGTTTCGATCAATACAGCTACACCATGTGGGGCATAACCTTCATACACAATTTCCTCATAATTGCTTTCATCCTTATTACTTGCACGTTTGATAGCCGCTTCAACGGTTTGCTTTGGCATGTTTACAGCCTTCGCATTTTGCATGGCGGTTCGTAATCGTGAATTGGCCTCCGGGTTTGATCCGCCGTCCTTCACGGCCATCACAATCTCCTTACCCAATCGGGTGAATTGTACGGCCATTTTTGCCCAGCGCTTAAATTTTCTCTCTTTACGGAATTCGAATGCTCTTCCCATTTTTTCTACTTTTTGTATCGCTTTTTGATTTGACAAATTACCAAATTCGGCGCTAAAATACATGACTTGATAAAAATTCGGAGTAGCTCCGACGATTTTTATTTTGTTTGATTAGTCCATCGCCATCATTAATCCATCATTGAGTTACTTTCTCAGATTTTTTAACATGTACTCTGTCATCTTAGAAAGATCAAACTCCGGTTTCCAGCCCCAGTCACTGCTTGCATTGGAATCATTAATTGACCTTGGCCAGCTGTCGGCAATTGCCTGACGCTGATCATATTCGGTAAATTCCAATCTAAAATCCGGGATATGTTTTTTAATTTCATTGGCCAACGATTCGGGAGTGAAACTCATGCCTGTAAAGTTATAAGACAACCTGATTTTAATTTTTTCTGCGGGTGCATCCATTAACTCTATGGTACCACGAATGGCATCATCCATGTACATCATCGGTAATTCAGTCTGGGCAGAAAGAAAGCATTTGTAATTGCTTTTCTTTAGCGCATCATGAAAAATGTGAATGGCATAGTCGGTAGTCCCACCACCCGGTGCGGCTTTCCAGCTTATCAATCCAGGATATCTTATACTTCTGATATCCAGTCCATACCGATGGAAATAATACTCGCACCAGCGTTCCCCTGCAAGTTTACTTATGCCATAAACTGTGTTAGGATCCATTATACAGTACTGCGGCGTTTGATCTTTAGGTGAATTCGGGCCGAAGACAGCGATAGAGCTTGGCCAGTATATTCGAGATGTCTTGTACTCATGGCCAAGATCAAGCACGTTTAGTAAGCCGTTCATGTTCAGATCCCAGGCTAACTTTGGATTTTGTTCTCCGGTGGCAGATAATAGCGCTGCGAGCAGATAAACCTGCGTGGGCTTGTACTTTTGAAATAATTGTCTAAGAATATCCTTTTCAAGTACATTCACAAACTCGAAAGGCCCTGAATTTCTAATATCATAATCTGGTCGGCGAATATCACAAGCTATGACATTCCCATCGCCATAAACTTTTCTTAATTCGCTGACTAATTCTGTACCTATTTGCCCATTAGAGCCAATAACCACAATCTTTTCTAACATAATAATTGGTTTTGGTCAAAGTTAGAAAATCTGTTATGTTTTGGTCATTAAAATCCTAAACTGCTATTATTTAAATTTAACCGCCAGAACGAAGGGCTTACTGAATTTGCTGATTTGTCCGCTCGTATCAAATACTTCAGCCAGCATCATATAAACTCCTCCAGGTAGGGCCTGACCCTGCTCATTTAGTCCATCCCATATGAATGCCCCTGCTTTGTTTAAGACGTAATTCTGAATAAGCCTTTTAACCAATACTCCCTGAATGGTGTAAATAGAAAGATTGGCAATTTTTCTGGGTGCCGGAAATTGATAATTTATCTCAAGCAGGTCTTCAAATCCATCATGATCAGGAGAAAATGTTTTTGTGGTGAAAGATATGTTTTCCTTCAGAAGTGGATCTTCAGTATGCTGTGAGTTTTTTGTTCCCGGAGTTGCAAAGCCGGAGGCTGCAGTGGCCGATCGTAAATTACCGGGATCATTATTTGGTCGTTTCAAGCTACTACGTTCCAAACTTACTCCCTTCGTTATTTTAAGTAGTTGAAAATGCATTTTTTCCGAATAGCTCAGTTGATCAATTCTTTGCCCATTACTCAGCAGAATCGCTGTTCCTACATCATCGTTAAAGGCAGGTAAGGGGTTGATTTTAAGCATTGAGGAAGTATCTCTAACATTATATTCCTTTTTAATATTTGCAGGATCTGCCGTGAGGGCGAGGTAGTTTCCGGGTTCAATAAATCTTTGCTTTTTGCTTAATGCTTGAATTGAATTGACACTGTCTTTGAAAATTCGTGCAATGGAAAGCTCCCTTAAGTCGAGTGGGAAATCAGTGTTATTATAAATTTCAACAAAATCAGAGCCTTCGGGCCTGGGATTAAAAAGTATTTCAGTGATTAACATATCGTTCTTATTAATTTTCCGGCCAATCCTAAATTCTAAGGAGTTAAATTCCGGTGAAATCATAATCCCCTTACAATCGTTGATGTTACTGACACTTAAGCGGTAGGTATATCCTCTACTTAGTGGCTCCTTAAAAGTTAACATAATCCTGTCCAGATCTGATCCCTCTACTTGACAATTTAAAGGGTTTCCAACCCCATTATTCACTGAGAAATTGACCTTGCTGCTTGCTTTAAGGCTATCTACCGATCGGTTAAAGGTTAAGGAGATACTTAAACTATCCATTAACTCTAATCCGATTAATTTCAGAAGTTCCGGTTTATAGTCTTTAAGAGCCACGGAATTGATTTTTCCGGGGGTGCCGCCGGAACTATCCCGACTTGCTTTCCAGTTCTGAGAGTTTACACAAACTGATTCCGGATCAATCAGCTCTAATGAATAGCCGCCCTTGCTTTTTTCAATATCTCTGTACCATGTTGAATCATACCTTATTTTATGTATTTCCCTGCCCTTGTTATTTTTCAGAACGAGTAGATCTGTTTCATTGTTTAGGTCGGGCCAAACGGGTAATCCTATCACTTTCCCATAGGCACTGAACAAAAGCGTATCCTTTTCGGCACATAAAATGAGATAGGAGTGACCGCCAATTTCACCATGTTTGAATGTGTAATTTCGGGTTTGGTCGCCAAAATTTAAACCTTGCAGATTCACTGAACCTGTGCTTGTATTAAATAACTCCACAAATTCGGCTTCCGGTAAACCTTTTGTGGGTGTGGGGTCGGCAAAAATTTCAGAAATAATCAGAGGGTAGTCGTTTTCAGGAACTGTTGGAATTTTAAAAGAGACTTTTCGATTCGTCGCGTTACTTAATTTTCCTGAACAGGAATATAAGGAATCGGCGAGAAGAGAATATTCTGTTCCTTCATTAAATTTGGTGTCGAAGTTGAGTTGAACTCCTAAAAAGTCGGACTGGGATTTTAAGTTTTTGGGTCTTCCTATCCTCTCTGGTACATTAAAATTGGATGCCTTCAAATAGGAGGTATCCGGGATACTACTAAACCGTATGACCACACTTGTATCATTCAAAACTTGTATGGACTCAATTTTAAGTTCGCTATTCCCTAAGACCGTGTTTTTACTATTTCCTTTGCCGGGAGTACCATCTGAAGGGTCTGAGGATGCCACCCAGTTATAGAAGCCTGGGCATTGATCATCAGATTTTATTATTTTTTCAGGTGACCAGCCTCCTGATCTTTTTCCCGGATTTTTATACCAGCTATCGGAATAAGCGACAGAATCAACGATTCTTCCTTTAGGACTCTTCAGGCTCAGACGGTCGGAGGCATTGCCCAGGGAGGGCCAAGGCGAAATGCCTGCTGTTTTACCGAATGCTTGGTATTGGCTGGTGTCGGCAAGCGGACAAAGGATCAGAAATTCGCCGGGCGCCAGCAGGCTTCGTTTGAGGT
>VGGW01000069.1 GCA_016868395.1 Bacteroidota bacterium
GTTTTTCATGAAAATTCCGGGTAAATTAGTTAATCAAATAAACAGTCATACTCAAGGGTCCATGCGCACCAAGCACCAAGGCCTGTTCAATATCGGCTGTTTTGGAAGGGCCTCCGATAAAACCGCCAAAACCGTAATCCTCTGAGCCAATTTTTGAATAGGCATCATGCATCGTGGAAACAATACGATCTTCGTATACAAGCACTGCCAAATGCTGAGCTATGTATGGCAATATCCGATGTCCCATTACGTCCTCCGTGACCCAAACCGCACCATTTTCGGCCACTGCTAAACGTGCTTCAACTATGGCTAACTCCACATCGAATAAACTATGAGGATCTGCCTGAGGATCGCATAACTCAGCAACATCGGATAGAGAAGGAATAGTCGTAAAAATTCTTTTGTTTTGATCAAAATTCAATCGAATCTGGTCCTTAACATTAGCCAAACTTCCTGCCGAAACAAGCAATCCACCAATGCCTGTAAATACATCGCTGTACTTTTTAACAATATCTACCTCATGCACCTGAAATATAGAAATATCCGGAAGTATGGTAAGGGGCGGTTGATTCTTCTTAACTGCCGCCAATATATTTTCTCTGCTACTCATCAGAAATTATTTTATTTAGTTTTTGAACCATTCTTTGCATACCATTCTCCAAAAGATTGTTGTGAGCTATCAGGCATATCCCGTTGTTTGTACCACGGATTAAATTTATTATTGATGGCAAATGGTGCATTATTCAACAACCAGCGCCCTGTTTTTCCGGCAGTGTTATAAATTTCAGGTGATGAAAGGGTCAATGCCATTGCCTTCATGCTGAAAGTCTTTCGATTTGCAGAATAACCCAATCTCACAATTTCCTGACGCCATTTATAGAGCTGATCATGAATCGGAATTTTTACAGGGCAAACATTAGAACAGGATCCGCAAAGTGTGGAAGCGAAAGGTAAATCTGCATGCTGTTTCATATCGAGATTAGGTGCTAATATAGCTCCAATTGGTCCTGAAATTGTGTTATGATAGCTTAATCCTCCACTTTTACGATAAACCGGACACGTATTCATACAGGCTCCGCATTTAATACATTTTAGCGAATCCCTAAAATCAGGTCTTGCCAACAAATCACTTCTGCCCTTATCAACCAATATGAGGTGCATCTCTTGTCCGGGGCGAGGTTTTTTGTAATGACTTGAATAGATGGTTATCGGTTGCCCGATCGCACTGCGAGCCAGTAATCTTAGAAAAACCCCAAGGTGCTTCCGCTCGGGAATAATTTTTTCAAGGCCCATGGAGGCTATCTGAACATCAGAAAGATGTGCACCCATGTCAGCGTTACCTTCATTGGTACAAACCACATACTCACCGGTTTCGGCAACGGCAAAGTTTACGCCTGTAAGTGCAGCCCGCCTCGTCAGAAATACATTATTCAGGTGTTTACGTGCTACCCTAGTTAATAATGTTGGATCAGATAGCCCTTTTTCCGTTCCGAGATGATCATGAAATAACTCCCCGATTTCCTCTTTACGCTTGTGAATGCATGGCAAAACAATGTGGCTCGGCGGCTCATTATCAATTTGTTGGATATACTCTCCCAGATCCGAATTGATCACTTCAATACCCCGTTCTTCCAGGTATTCATTCAAATGACACTCCTCGGTAAGCATAGACTTACTCTTAACCATTTGCTTAATATCCTTATCCTTTAGGATAGAATAAACGATCTGGTTATGTTCTTCCGCATCTGCTGCCCAGTAAACTTTTACTCCATTCTTCTTCAGATTTTCCTCAAACTGAATGAGATAATCATGTAAGTTGGAAATTACATTGGCTTTTATTGCCGAAGCCGCTTCGCGTAGTTCCTCCCATTGCGGAGTTTGGTTAGCAGCACGATCGCGTTTCTGTCTGATCCACCAAAGTGCACCATCATGCCAATCGACACGGTCTTCATCTTTATTAAATTCTTCTGCTAATGCTGCGTGATCTAAAGTATTTTTCATGCTTTTATTGGTGAGCTATTTAATATTTCAGCGATGTGAATGATCTTTACATTACTCTTGTTTCGATGAAGGATACCTTCCATATGCATCAAGCAGGAAAGGTCCGGTGAAGTAATGTATTCAGCGCCGTTTTTAGTATGATCTGCAATACGGTCTTTGCCCATTTTAACAGAAACTGCTTCCTCCGCAATACAGAAAAGACCCCCAAAACCGCAACACTCGTCCGCTCGTTCTATTTCAGTTAGTTCGAGACCATTTACCATTTTTAACAGTTGACGAGGCTTAGAAAAAGCAGGTGCAACCAGCTCAGACATCTGCGCTAAATGAAGACCTCTCAGACCATGACAACTCTGATGAATACCTACCTTGTGTGGAAAATGGGCATCCAGTTTTTCTATTTTCAGAATATCAGTGAGAAATTCGACCAATTCATAAATCTTTCCCCGAATTTCGGTGGCAGCTTTTTCATTGGTATGAGTATGTAAGTGGTCTTTGACATGCAGCACACAACTTGCAGATGGCGCGACGATGTAGTCAAATCCGGAAAAATTTTCTACGAAAAGATCATTACAGGATTGCGTGAGGTGTTCGTACCCGGAATTTGCCATTGGCTGACCACAACAAGTTTGTCTGGCAGGATAAACAACTTCTGCACCTAACTTCTGAAGTAATTCCAGAGTAGCAATGGCGGCATTTGGATATAACTGATTAACATAACAGGGTATAAAGAGACCTATTTTCATAAAAATTTTTGATTCATGGAATTAATCACTTGTGTCATCATTCGCCGAACAAAATACGCATTTTTTAGAAAGATAGAATAGTTGAAAGTCTATTTCTATGATTCAAACCAAGAAATTATCAATAATTTTACGGATACTTGAGATACTAAGCAATCCTGGTTTTTTTCATATGAAAATTCGATTTATTTGTCTGATTTTATGTTTGCTCTGTAGTAAGTCCGGCATCAGTCAATCAGCATCAAAACAAGGTCTACATTCTGATTCTATCCTTTATGAGGGTCTAAAGCGCAAACACATGTATTACATTCCATCCGGGATTGAAAACAGTCCAAAAGTACCGGTAGTTTTTTTTCTTCATGGGATGGGCGCCAGTGCACAAATCGGTGTGAATGTGTTGGGACCCCAATATCATGCACGCGCTGAACGTGACAAGGCAATAGTAGTTTATCCGGAAGCCACATCCAAACACTGGAATGGCAAATTAGGTGGAAGTTATCCGCTGACAGATCATGTTGATGACGTTGCTTATCTAAGTCACTTGATTGATCTGTTTATAAAAGATTTTAAGGTCGATCCTAAGCGGGTCTATTTCTCCGGAAGTTCAAACGGGGGCATGATGACATACAGATTAAGTTGTGATATTCCACACAAAATCATAGCTATAGCTCCATTTATATCAACAATAAGTAAACAAGTGGCGCAGGAATTTGCAAAGGCTAAACCAATACCCATTATCATTACCAGCGGCACTGCCGATTCCGTGATCAAATGGTCAGGTGGTCCGATAAAAGTTACTGGAACTCCTGAAATTCTTTCCGGAGATGCTAATATTGCCTATTGGGTAGCGAGAAACGGCGCCAAAAAAAATGCAAAGGTCAGCTTCTTACCTGATATCGAACCTGAAGATAACTCTACCGTTGAAGTTCAGCACTACACCGGCAAAAATGATGTAATTCTTTATAAAATTATTGGAGGTGCACATACCCACCCGAGACTGAGAGCTCAGGGTAAACCACTGGTTAAAGGACTAAACATGGACTATAATTCCTTCGAACGAGTTTGGGATTTTATGCTGAGCTACAAATGAATTTTATTGAGTATAACCTACAACTTATAACCTAAAACTTATAACCTACAACTCAAAACTCAAAACTCAAAACTCAAAACTCAAAACTCAAATGCGCGATATCAGTCATAAACAGATCACACTTCGTACTGCCAAAGCAGTTGGGATTATATTTTGTTCGGAGAAAAGCATTGACCTGATCCATTCAAACAAGCTTCCCAAAGGAAATCTTTTTGATGTAGCAAAGGCAGCTGGTTTTTTAGGCGCAAAGCTAACTCCACAACTGTTGCCTCATTGCCATCCGGTAACTATAGATGGCATGGATTTCACATTTGAATTTCTGGATAGCCGGGTTCACTCCCACTTATTTAGTTCCGATATCCTGCATCGAACAGGAGTAGTTATTCAAGGCGAAGCCAAATCCATTGGCCGAACCGGGATCGAGATGGAAACTCTAACGGCGGTTACTGTAGCAGCATTAGAGATCTATGATATGCTAAAACCTGTGGATAGCAATCTGGAAATTGGACATATCAAGCTTCTGGAAAAAAAAGGTGGCAAGAGCGATCGTAATCGGTACATAGAGCGATCTTCCACCTGCGCAGTTTTGGTTTGCTCTGATTCAACCGCCAGCGGAGAAAGAGAAGATAAAAGCGGTAAATTAATTTGTAGCATGCTGGAATGTTCAAATGCCAAAGTCTGTCATTACCTGGTAGTTCCTGATGATAAAGAAACGATCCAAAAGCAAATTCTAAACTGGGTAAAGGAGGACATTCAGTTCATTTTTACTACCGGAGGTACCGGACTTGGACCCCGAGATAATACAGTTAGTGCTGTTAAGGAAATTTTAGAAAGAGACGCAGACGGCATTACGGAAGCCATCCGAAGTTTCGGCCAAATGCGCACCCCTCTCGCAATGATGAGCCGCTCCGTGGCAGGTTCAATTGCAAAGACCCTTATTGTTACCCTTCCAGGCAGTACTAATGGAGCAAGAGAATCATTGGAAGCCATTCTTCCGAGCGTATTTCATGCGCGAAATATGCTTGATGGGGAAGGACATGGGTGCTAATGGACTGTCAAGAATAAGTTAACTTGAATTTTAATGTAAAGGGAATGCCTCCCCGGCGACTGGCAGAGAAGCACATTATGATAGTTTTAAAGCCAATAAATGTGATTAAGTCTTACTACTGGATTAATTTAAGATTGAATGTACATCTTGTCGGACCCTGATTATTTGGCTCATCTTTTAGAAAGCAGGGCCTGTTGCTCATTGCTTATGCCAGTACCGTGTTCTGCCCTATTTTTTTGCGAGAAAATGGAATTGACACCCTAAGATTCAGAAGTGCAAAAAAGATAGAGCTGCCACCCGGGTTTGTTTAGCATGGAGCTGTATTCCATCGGAATGGTAGACCGTCAAGATGTCGTGACTGCTCAATAGGTAAGATTTCCCGGCCTCCACCCTGATGACCGTTCAATATTTAAAAGCGGTAAGAACCTAAAAAGGGAATTAAAATTATCCATTGCAGCTATTAATCAAACTGCAATTCCGGCCTTGAGGCGGAATCTCCTCAGTACACCTAATCCTCGCGAAAGTAACAAGCTCCTTCTACAGGAGTTATCTTCCGACCATGGATCATTTGCAATCAGGTACCATTTCTTTTCGGAAATACCCCGCGATACAAGACTGCACCAAGCGGTAACACGCAGGTATGGTTTTCAAAAATCAAATCCTACTCCTCCGGAGCAATAGGGGATTCATTCAAAGGGTATTTTTAAATCTTCCTTATATCGCATTCAGATCAATTACTGTCTCGAGGAGGTCGTGGTGCCTCTATTTGCCCATAAAAAGATATTGCCTGCCGAATATTGCTAATCACCCGTACAGTAGCATAACCTGAGCTTGTTACAGAAAAATTGATTTGATCCGGATCACTGGGGTCGTTCAACTTAATAGAAATATCGTGACTCCCATTTTTCAAAATTTTGAACTCGTAATCAAAATCAGTTGAATAAAACTCAAGTATATTTTCATTCATTCTTCCAAAACTGGATTGATTATTAGTTCCGTAATAGGGTAAATTACTTTCCAAACTATCTTTGTTAATCTTTAGAAAGAACTCAGTAGTCAACTGAATCATGCCTCCTGAGCTTGGGGTTGCGGATTGCGGACTAAAAACAAATTCCCTGCTTTCTAGTAGTTTCTTAATTTGTTCCTGCTTTTCAAGTTTATTCTTTTGTCCGAACGTACTAAAACCGTAAAGAGCGAGAACGCTCAAAACAATCAATCTCTTTAACAATCTATTGATTTTCATTGGGTTAAATTTAAATTAGTTAATCAATTATTGAGATGAAAACGTAGCTGAAAAATTGGCATTTTTGTAAATCATTCAAAAAAAACCGGCTGATAAATCAGCCGGTTTTTTAAAAATTAAACATATTAGGACACTGTTTTAAATACATCCTCTTCAATAAAAGGCTGATTTCTCATCCGTTTTCCGGTAGCCTTAAAAATTGCATTGGCAACAGCACCTCCGGTTGGTGGAAGAGCAGGCTCACCCAACCCTGTAGGATCGATACCATTATCTACAAAATGAGTTTCAATTTCAGGCACTTCCTTCATTCTAATGAGTCGATAGTTATTATAATTGTTTTGGTCGGCTGCGCCATCTCTAAAACTTAATTTACTATACATGGCATGACCAAGACCGTCCACGATTCCGCCCATTACCTGATGACTGGCTCCATTCATACTTACCACTTGTCCACAATCAGAAACTGCATAAATCTTTTTAACCACCGGCAAACCATTTCTCATAATTACTTCAGCCACCTGAGCAACATAAGAGGCATGAGAGAAGTAAACACTAAAGCCCTGTGAAACATCTTTCTTTTTTCCCCATCCTGATTTTTCAGCGGCCATCTTGATTACGCCTTCCATCCTGCTGATGTCATATCGGATATCTCCTACGGGTGATTTTTTTGCTTTGGCCAGTAGATCCAACCTGAACTGAACAGGATCTTTTCCGGCTGCCAGAGCTACTTCATCTAAGAATGCCTGTTCTGCAAAGGCCAGAAAATTGGTAATTGGAGCACGCCATGCACCGGTTGTAATTGCTGACTTATGCTCTACTGAGTCAATCAGCAGGTTATCCACAGCTCCAGAAGGGAAATTATGCTCCCTCGTTGGATTACCTGAATTGATTCCAACACCTCTTAATTTATACCCCGTAAGGTTACCGGAAGAATCTAATGCAGCTTCGAAACGATAGCGGCATGCAGGGCGATAAGTACCGCCAGTCATATCATCTTCTTTAGTCCATATCAGTTTTACGGGAGCCTTGATGATACTTGACAATTCAGCAGCTTCGGTAGCAAAATCATTTTTCAGCCTTCTACCGAAACCTCCTCCCAAACGGGTAAGTTGAAGGGTAATCTTATCCTCAGGAATTTTGAGTAATTGTGAGACTTCGGCCCGCGCTCTGGCAGGCGTTTGGGTCGGACCAACAAGTTCAACACCATCCGGACGAACATGTGCAAAAAAGTTCATGGGTTCCATCGGACTGTGCGAAATAAATGGACATTGATATTCGCCCTTTATTACTTTGGCTGCACTTTTGAATGCAGCATCCACATCCCCGTCCTTCCTTCTGACAGTAGCCTGGCCATTATCCATCAAGTTCATGAATAACTTGTCATGGTCTTCGGTACTTTCAAGATCAAACTCTTTTTCATATTCGATCTTGAGTAATTTTCTGGCTTTGAGTACTTGCCAGGTCGATTTACCAACCACAGCTACGTTATTCTTGAAAGAAACTACATCAATTATTCCGGGCATAGCCTTAGCGATGGATCCATCAAAAGATTTCAGTTTCATCCCAAACTGCTCAGGACGCTGAATCATCGCATAAACCATTCCCTCACGATAAAAGTCTAATCCAAACAAAGGCTTTCCGGTAACGATTTTAAGGTTCTCTACATTTCTTACTGATTTTCCTATCAGTTTAAAGTCTTTACGATCCTTTAACTTGACTGTGCTGGGAACGGGAATTTTTGAGGCGGCTTCGGCGAGTTCACCGTAACTTAATTTCTTACCACTACGGCTATGTATCACAAAGCTGTTTGCTGCAGTACATTCCGAAGCCGGTACAGACCAAATTTTAGCGGCTGCTTCAATCAGCATGAATTTAGCAGTTGCTCCGGCATTTCTCAATAACTTCCAGGAATGAGGAACTGCACCACTCCCACCGGTAAGCTGCCTATCAAATTTATTATCCAAATTGGCTTGTAAAACTTTTACTTTTTTCCAATCAGCTTCCAACTCCTCTGCTACCACCATTGGAAAGGAGGTAATAATATTTTGACCCAATTCAGGATTAGGCGACAGGATGGTGATTGTACCCTCGGTAGAAATAGAAAGGTAGCTGTTGAATCCGACATCTCCAGCACCTATGCTCGAGAACTTCACCGGGGCATTTGCTTCAGCGCTGAACCAATTAAATCCCAGTACTAGTCCCCCACCGGTTATAGCCGTCATTTTTAAAAAATCACGTCTGCTGTTTGTTGTTGTACTTTTCATAGGAATCAAATTTTAGAACTAGCCAGTTTAACCGCTTCACGAATGCGATGGTATGCGCCACAGCGACAAATATTTGCATTCATGGTGACTTCAATCTCATCCATGCTCGGCTTTGGATTTTGCTTAAGTAAAGCTGCAGCAGTCATAATCTGACCGGCCTGACAATAACCACACTGGGCAACATCAATTTCATCCCAAGCCTTTTGTAGGGGATGATCACCCTGCTCAGACAAGCCTTCAATTGTAATAACTTGTGAAGAACCTACTGCTGATACAGGATACACACACGAGCGTGTGGGCGATCCATTCACATGAACGGTACAAGCTCCACATTGGGCTATACCGCAACCGTACTTGGTTCCAACCAGACCAAGGTGATCGCGTAATACCCATAATAATGGGGTATCCGCTTCTACATCAGCCTGCAGAGTTTTTCCGTTTACCTGTAGTTTGTAATTGGCCATAACTTTATTTTGATTTTTAGCTAAATTAACTAAAAAAGAAGCAACTAAAAAAAATATGGAATGAGATATTTTCAAGCATTTCGTAAAAAAAGTATTGCAAATTCGATTGAAAACTCAAAATTTAAATCAATTTTCATTTAAACATTAGAATTAAAATTTGGCAGGCATTGCCGTCGCCAATGGGTAGGCTAGCTGTTTACCGGCCTGAAAGCCATTTGAAGGTATACCGAACAAATACATTTTCGCGGTAATTGTTCTTTTCGAACAGAATACCTATATCACCATTCTTCATAACCACAAGATCAGAATATGCTGATGAGCCTGGAAAAATAGTGCGCCCGGCAGTCCAGCTCTTCCCTTCATCGGTACTAACTTTGAGCGTTAAATTTCTCCGGTCATCTCTTGAAGCGGCATTGACGAATAATAAACAGTTCTTTCCCCGATGCCGATACCGAATTATGGCTGCGTTACAAGAAGGATCGAGCAAAGCAGAATCTTCCTTACTTTCCCAACTTTGGCCCTGATCTTTAGAAAAAGAGACATATCGCATACAAAGCTTATTCAATCTGGAATTGACCATCCAGATTCCGTCTTGAAGTTCAATTATCTTTGATTCATCGGCATTTTTAATTGGATTTTCTTTTAAAAACCAGGTTTTGCCATGATCCTCAGAACCGAATATAAAGACGCCATACTGAAGATTAACCAAGGTATGTAACAAGGTCCCTGAAGCTGTCTGAGTACCTTTACCTGAGGTTATGAATTTAAAATCTTTTTTCCATTCCGGTTTAGTGATCTGTGGGGTAATATCTTCCAGCTCAGACCAGGTTTCACCATGATCAGTACTTTTTATCAGATGTAAATAGTAGGTATTTTTTTCTTTAAATCTATCCATGTAATTATAGAAAAGGAAAATTGTTCCGGTTTCCTCATCCAAAATAAAAGATGGATCGGATGCTGATTGCCCTTCCGGATAATCCACCAGTGTACGAATTGCTGACCAGGTGAGCCCCTTATTTTTGCTTGTTCTCATAACGATATTGATGTTATCGTTACCATTCAAATCAGGACAAGAATTAATCCGCTCATCAATGGCTGCAAGCAAGACCCCGTTTTTGGCGGAAAGTAAGGCAGGAATCCTGTAACATGACACTCCGGGTTTCATAGTGGTGTTAAACAGATCTTCAGAATGTATAACACCTTCTATTTGGGGTAGTTGGGCAAATCCGGATTCAATGACAAATAAGGAAAGGATAAACAGAAATTTATTCATGACAATGTTTGAAGTGACTAAATGTAATGAACTTGTTATGAATATAAAATCATTTTAAAAAAAGCCTTAAATCAGATATTCAGGTCAATTTTAAAAAAAATAAAGAATTGATTGTTAACCTTAAAAATCTTGGTTTATATTGGGGAATAATTTACAATAAAATAAAAAATGAAAAAAAACAGCCCAATTCTTAATTTATTTGGCACTCTGATTCTATTTTTAGTGTTCAGCTGCCCAGCATCTTATGCCCAGCAAATTGACCTTCTCCTTAAAGGCGGCCAGGTAATTGACCCTAAGAATAAAATAAACGCTAAAATGGATGTGGCCATTGCCGATGGAAAAATTGTTCAGGTGGCAGCTAATATTCCTGCAAATTCAGCAAAAAAGACGGTGGATGTGAGTGGTTTGTATGTCACTCCGGGTATAATCGATATGCATGTGCACGTATTTCAGGGAAATGATTTGGGATCATACATTGCGGATGGCCAAACAGCGGTTCCTGCAGATGCTTTCACCTTTAGAGCCGGTGTGACTACCGTAGTTGATGCCGGATCATCGGGCTGGAGAAACTTCCGTAAATTTAAGCAGCAAAATATCGATCGCTCGCGAACCCGAATATTGGCCTTGTTAAACATTGCCGGTACAGGCATGTATGGTCGTTTTGAGGAACAAGACAAGGCAGATTTCAATCCTGAAATGACTGCCTACATGATTACCAAGATGTTTCCAAAAATTATTGTGGGTATCAAATCCGCTCATTACTGGGGTGATTTTACACAGGTAGATCGTGCAGTTGAGGCCGGAAAATTGGCCAATGTACCTGTTATGGTTGATTTTGGTGAGCATCAACCCACTAATTCCATAAAATCTTTATTTCTGGAGCATCTTCGTCCGGGTGATATTTTTACCCATACTTTTGCTTATGGTCCAAAAGATCGAGAAACTGTAGTGGATGATAATGGTATCGTAAAACCATTTATTTTTGATGCTCAAAAAAAGGGGATAATATTTGATGTTGGCCATGGAGGTGGAGCTTTTTTCTGGCGTCAGGCGGTACCTGCAATCAAACAAGGATTCAAACCAAATGTGATCAGTACGGATCTTCACTCTGATAGCATGAATGGTGGAATGAAGGATATGGCCAATGTGATGTCTAAATTTCTGAATATCGGACTCACGCTGGAAGAAGTTATTGAAAAATCCACTGCAAGTCCGGCCAGAGTAATCAACAGACCGGAATTAGGTAACCTGAGCGTTGGGGCCGAGGCAGATGTTGCGGTATTTAGCTTGAAAAAAGGCGAATTCGGTTTTACAGACGTTCGTAGAAACACCCTTAAAGGAACTCAAAAATTATATGCGGAACTGACCATCCGTGCGGGTGAGATCGTTTGGGATTTAAACGGGCTTAGTGGACCGATTTGGGATTCTCCACAGGCAATTTCTAGATAAATACATTATGGACCAAAAAAATAAATCAATGCAAAATTATTTCAAAACAGCAAAAAACCGAGTGCTTGTACTATTTTTCGTACTGTTAACCTTAAATGTTAGTGCTCAGGAAATTGACCTGCTAATCAAAGGGGGTCATGTGATTGATGCTAAAAACAAAATCAATACTAAAATGGATGCAGCCGTAAAAGACGGTAAAATATTTCGGGTAGCGGCAGATATCCCGGCGAGTTCGGCTAAAAAGACGGTCAATGTAAATGGGTTGTACGTAACACCGGGATTAATTGATATCCATGGGCATGTTTTTCATGGAACTGAGCCTGATAATTACCTCAGCAACAGTCAGGATGCACTTCCTCCGGATGGATTCACTTTCCGTGCGGGGGTGACAACCGTCGCAGATGCCGGAGGTGCAGGATGGGAAAATATTGATTTATTCAGAAAAAATGTTGTTGATAAATCTAAAACCCGTGTACTTGCTTTTATGAACATTGTGGGTGGAGGTATGCGCTGAGTGGATACTTATGATCAGGATAAAGCTGATATGGATCCTAAACTTACTGCAGCCTCTGCAAAGAAAAATAAGGATTTCGTAATAGGAATTAAGATAGCGCATTACATTGGTCATGACTGGGACCCAACAGACTTTGCTGTAGCAGCAGGAAAAATCGCAGGAATTCCGGTCATGGTGGATTTTGGAAAGGCGCTACCTCCCCTTCCATTGGAAGATTTGTTATTAAAGCATTTGCGCCCGGGGGATATTTTAACTCATGCTTACCGCTACGATCAGGAATTCGACAAGAGCGGAAAAATGATTGAGCATAAACAAGCAATTGTGGATGTCAATACCAAAAAATTAAAACCCTACGTTTGGGATGCACGTAAAAGGGGCATCATTTTCGACTTAGGTCATGGTGGTGGAAGCTTCAGCTGGGGTCAGGCGATTCCTACAATGGAACAGGGATTTCATCCGGATGTATTAAGCTCTGATCTACATACCGGAAGTATGAACGCAGGTTTCAAGGACATGGCTAATCTGGCCTCTAAATTTTTGGTTCTGGGAATGCCGTTAGCGGATGTGATTGCCGCATCTACTTGGAATCCTGCCAAAGTGATTCAACGTCCCGAGCTGGGTCACCTCAGTGTGGGTAGCGAAGCGGATATTGCCGTTTTCAGACTCAGAGAAGGGGATTTTGGATACATTGACGCAAGTGGAATGTCAATTAGAGGAAAACAAAAGCTGGAAGCCGAACTGACCATCCGTAATGGACGGGTGGTATGGGATTTGAACGCCTTGAGTTCTCCATCAGTCAAATAAACATGAACGGAAATTGTTTTATTCAAACGGGCAGAACTCTTGTTATTGGGATCTGCCTGTTTATTTCGACCCAGTATGTAGCGGCCCAGGAAATCGACCTTTTACTTAAAGGCGGGCATGTTATTGACCCAAAAAATAAGATAAGTGCCAAAATGGATATTGCCATCCATAAGGGTATCATCCAAAAAGTTGCCTCAAACATTTCTGAAAAAGGAGCAAAAAAGGTAGTAGATGTGAGCAGAATGTTGGTGAGTCCGGGATTAATTGATATCCATACCCATGTGTTCACCGGACCAAATGCAGGATTCGGACATGGTTCATCCAGCGTAATGTCCGATGACTTTACCTTCCGAGCCGGTATCACTACGGTTGTTGATGCTGGAACCTCAGGTTATAAAACCTTCCCCCTCTTCAAGGAACAAATCATCGACCGTTCACGTACTCGTGTGCTGGCCTACCTGAATGTTTTTGCTCCGGGTATGGTTGGAACTGCTGCCGAACAGGAAGATATGCAAGCTCTAAAAATAGAGGAGGCTGATCAAACGATTAAAAAGTATTCAGATAATATCGTAGGAGTCAAAATTGGGCACTACTCCGGAAAGGACTGGAAGCCTTTTGATGCTGCCGCCGCTTTAGCCCATGCCAATGGTCGCCCCCTGTTCGTTGAATGTCATATTACTGAGTTTTCTCTGGAAGATCAACTTAATCATATGAAGTCCGGTGATATCATTACCCATGCTTATGAAAACGTTTCTGAGCGTATGCCGGTAGTAGATGAAAACGGAATGGTCCGCCCCTTTGTTCTGGATGCCTGAAAAAAGGGAATTTTATTTGATGTAGGTCATGGTGGCGTTAGCTTTTGGTTCAATCAGGCTGTACCTTCTGTTCAACAAGGCCTCGAGCCCGATACTTTCGGAACCGATATGCACCATAACAGTGTCAACTCGGGCATGAAAGATATGCTGAACCTGATGTCTAAATATCTGAATATGGGTATGCAGACTGAGGATGTAATCCGATGTGCTACCTGGGGCGCGGCTAATGCGATCAAACGCCCTGATCTAGGAAACCTGAGTGAAGGTTCGGTTGCCGATATTGCAGTAATTCAGGTGCTTCAGGGGAATTTTGGATTCCTGGATGCAGCAGGATTTAAATTGAAAGGGGATAAAAAATTTCAGGCTGAACTGACCATCAGGGCAGGAAAAATTGTTTGGGATTTAAATGGAATGGCAGGTGTGCCGTGGAGTAAGGACCTGAAATAAAATGGAATGGAAAATTTAGAAAGGCTTCAAAACAATGCTGCTCACCTATAATAAAATTCAGTTGGCTTAGTGCTCTAAAATATTGTCTTTCATTCATTATCTATCCTATTTTGTTATTCATTGAAAGTCGGCCTTAAAAAAACACGTCGGGCCTTATCAAAACTCAAACATGAAAAAGAAAATTATTTTTATACTTTGTTTACTTCCCGGCCTT
>VGGW01000070.1 GCA_016868395.1 Bacteroidota bacterium
AGGGTTTAAAAATTACCTATGAGTACTTTAAATCATTGCCGGTTCAAGAAATAGAACACAAAGACTTTACCTATTATAACCATAAATAATGTCGGGTAAGAAAATTTTAGTCACCGGTGGAACCGGTTATATTGGTTCTCATACCGTTGTTGAATTAATTAACGCCGGATACGAACCACTAATTATTGATAATCTTTCAAATTCAAGTCCCAAAATTCTAAATCAAATCAAGAAAATCACCGGCAAAGAACCTGAATTTTATAATTTCAATCTCTGTGATGAAAAATTAACCTACGAGTTTCTTGAAACTCATCAGGATATTAGTGGTTTAATTCATTTTGCCGCTTTTAAAAGTGTGGGGGAGTCGGAGCGAGAGCCTTTGAAATATTATAAAAATAATTTTTATCCTCTGATAAACCTGATTGAATCCTGTTCAAACCGTCAAATGAATCTCGTATTTTCATCAAGCTGCACCGTTTATGGAGAGCCTGATGATTTACCTGTCAATGAACTTGCACCTGTAAAAAAGGCGGAATCAACTTACGGTAATACCAAGCAGATTGCAGAAGAAATATTAGAAGAGGTATCTGGTGTTAACGAAAATCTGAAAGTAATTGCCCTTCGCTATTTTAATCCTGTTGGAGCACATGCTTCTGCTCTTATTGGTGAATTACCTGTTGGAGTTCCGCAAAATCTCGTTCCATTTATTACCCAGGCAGCGATTGGAAAACGGGGTGCCATTACTGTTTTTGGGGATGATTACCATACCCCTGATGGCACCTGCGTGAGAGATTATATCCATGTTGTGGATCTTGCCAAGGCACATGTTGCCGCCATTGAGCACATGGAGAATTCACAAAGTGCCCAAAGATTTGATATTTACAATATTGGTACAGGAAGGGGATACTCTGTTTTGGAGGTGATTCATGCATTCGAAGTGGCGAGTGGACAGCAATTAAATTATAAGATTGGTAAGCGCAGACCGGGGGATATTGAGAAAATCTATGGCGATGTAACAAAAGCGGCCAATGAGCTTTCGTGGAAGGCCGAGTTGGGTATCGAGGAAATGATGAGTTCTGCATGGGAGTGGGAAAAATACATCAATCAAAATCCATTATAAATAG
Source organism: Bacteroidota bacterium (assembly GCA_016868395.1). GTDB lineage: Bacteria > Bacteroidota > Bacteroidia > Sphingobacteriales > Sphingobacteriaceae > Daejeonella. Next base: position 1,125 of record VGGW01000070.1, read on the forward strand.
AAGATGTATCCGAAATATAAATCACTGATCAACAACTGACCAATAAGACAGCAGGCAATGAAGAAACTATTAATCACAGGAGGAGCAGGGTTCATTGGATCACATGTAGTGAGGCGCTTTGTGAATCTTTATCCTCAGTATCAAATTATTAATTTAGACAAACTTACTTATGCTGGTAATCTCCTCAATCTGAAAGATGTTGAGCAGAAATCCAATTATAAATTTATTAAAGGGGATATTGTGGATGGCGCATTTATCGATCATTTATTTTCAGAAGAGCGCATCGATTCAGTGATTCATCTTGCCGCTGAATCTCATGTTGACCGCTCCATAAGTAGTCCGATAGAATTTGTGATGACCAATGTGGTTGGAACGGTGAACCTTTTAAATGCTGCTCGGCAACAGTGGAAAGGTGATTATAAATCCCATCGATTTTATCATGTTTCAACAGACGAAGTTTATGGTAGTCTAGGTGAAGAAGGACTATTTACCGAAACCAGTCCATACGATCCGCACAGCCCATATTCTGCGTCTAAAGCGTCCTCCGATCATTTTGTAAGATCATATCATGACACCTATGGGATAGATACAGTCATTTCTAATTGCTCTAATAATTATGGTTCATTTCATTTTCCTGAGAAGCTGATTCCGCTTGCAATAAACAATATCAAGAATAACATTCCTATTCCGGTTTATGGAAAGGGAGAAAATATTCGCGACTGGCTTTGGGTTGAAGATCATGCCCGAGCTATCGATGTAATATTTCACCGTGCAGCAAGCGGAAGTACTTATAATGTTGGTGGGCATAACGAATGGAAAAATATCGATCTTATTCGTTTATTATGTAAGATTATGGATCAAAAACTGGGTAGAAATCCCGGCACTTCCGCCAATCTGATTACTTATGTTACTGACCGGGCCGGACATGACCTGAGGTATGCTATTGATTCTTCAAAACTCCAAAGAGAATTGGATTGGAGTCCAAGTTTACAATTTGAAGAAGGCTTGGAAAAAACTGTTGATTGGTATTTGGAAAATGAGGAATGGCTTCAAAGTGTGACATCCGGAAACTATAAATCCTATTACGAAGATCAGTAAGGTAAGAGATAATTTTATATTTTCTTGGTTTTTGGCTCTTGATTATTGAATCAATGGTCAAGCCTTTGTTCTTGTTTTCTGCGCTTTATTTTTTGCTACAGTAGCCGGAATCTGCTCTGTTCAGATCTTAGCTTTTAATTATTTCTAAACTATTCGTATCTCAAGGACTCCACCGGATCCATTTTGCTGGCTTTAACTGCAGGATAAAGTCCGGAAATCAATCCAACTCCGATGCATAGAGATAAACCCAAAATAGTCCAGGCCCAGGGCATGATAAAAGATCCTCCCATGACCATGGAAAGTAGATTTCCGATCAGGATGCCGAGAAAAACACCGGTTATTCCACCCATTAGGCATATAACAATCGCTTCAATAAGAAATTGACGTCTGATCACCATAGGAGTTGCGCCAATGGCTTTGCGTATCCCAATTTCACGCGTGCGTTCGGTAACCGAAACAATCATGATATTCATTAATGCGATCGCTGCCCCAATCAATGTTATTGCTCCGATTGCTATTCCTCCGATTCTGACAAATTTCAAATTATCGACTAGGGTTTGAGCAATGGCATCACTTTTTGTGATTTCAAAGTTGTTATCATCGGCAACTTTCAGGTTTCGTATATTTCTAAATAACGAAGTAGCCTCCCCAATGGCGGCATCCATTTGGGAGGGATCATCACTCATGACTGAAATGGTATAAGATGGATTCTGTATAGTCATCACTTGTTTCGCCCTGTAAAGTGGAATTACACAGACTTTATCACCTCCAAAACCAACACTGGATCCTTTGGCTGCCAAAATGCCAATAATTCTGAATTTATTATTACCAATACTGATTATTTTATTCATCGGATCGATATTTGGGAATAGGCGAGTCTTAATTTCATCTCCAATGATTACCACACTGCTGCCGAACTCTAATTCCGCCTGAGAGAAATTTCTTCCTGTAGCCATTTTATATCCGGCGGATTGAACATAATTTTCGTCTGCACCAAGTACAGAGATGTTGGGGTTTGTTTTTTCATTCCCAAATTTTACAGTACCCCCGAATGTGGCAAAAACATTCACCGATATCATTGCCGGAAATGTAAAACTATTTTTGAACGCTATTGCCTGACGGTAATCTATTGATTGATAACGCTTTGGCCTTTGTCCCCCGCCACCTATACGAATTCCAATCCCACGGTTTCTGATGGTGAATGAATTGGCTCCCATACTGGAGAATGTGTTATTTAGAGAACCTTCTATTGCATCAATGGATGTTAATATACCAACTAAAGCTGTTAAACCTATGGCAATGATTACAGCAGTTAAAAATGTCCGTAGCTTATTGCCTTTTACTGATTGCAGCGCTACTTTGACATTTTCCGAATAACTCATTTTTGTGGCCATGGCATAAATATAAGAAGTCCTGCAGGTTTGACTGCAGGACTTCACGAAATGTTACAGTTTTTTTCTTAAACCGAGAAAGATGTTCCGCAACCACAAGTGCTGCTTGCATTTGGATTACTGAACGTAAAACCTCGTGCATTGAGTCCGTCTTTGAAATCAACCTCCATCCCGGCCAGATACAATCCATGGGCCTTGTGCATGAAGACCCTGATTCCATCAATGAAATACTCTTGATCCCCCTCTTTTTGCTGATCAAATCCTAATACATAATTCATGCCGGCGCAGCCACCTCCCTCAACACCTAATCTTAATCCATAGTCCGCACCTATCTCCTGTTGTTGAATAAGTTTGATAATTTCTTTTTTGGCACCGTCTGTCAAAGTTACCGGTGCAGTAAGATTTGCAATTTCTGTACTCATAATTCTTTTAAAATCTTATAACAAATATACATGAAATTGCTCACTTTTGTTTTGGGCGCAGGCATTTTGACTGTCTGTTTACAAATATAAGAATATGAATGTAATTCAATTTTTGCTAGATATACTTAAATATTCAATTGCCGGACTAGTTGTGTTTTTTGTAGCATGGATTTTTATAGAGAATTTCCTCCGAGAGAAGCTTAATCTTAAGCGAATGGAACTTAAAAGAGAAGAGCTTAAACAGACGCTTCCTCTCCGACTTCAAGCTTACGAAAGGGTGGTCCTATTTCTGGAGAGAATCAATCCTGCAAATATGTTGATTCGTTTACATATACCCGGAATGAGCGCACGAGAACTTCATACACTAATCATTTCGGATATAAAGGCAGAGTATCAGCACAACATATCGCAACAAATTTATGTTAGCGACGGGGCATGGGCTACCGTGAAACAGGTGAAAGAAGACACCATCAGCATGATGAATAGTGCCTTTCAATCACTCCCCGAAAATACCACTTCAGCAGAATTTAGCAGAGCGATTTTAAACCACCTGGCTAATCTGGAATCAGAGAACCCTTATGATTTGGCATTAAAAATTGTAAAGGCTGACCTCCAATCTTTATTTTAATCAAATGAGCAAAAAAAAAATTAAAACGAGTTCCGGTATCGAAATAAAGGAGGTTTATACTGAATTAAAAAATATTGAACTTCCCGGCGAATTCCCCTTTACCCGCGGTATACAAAAAGATATGTATCGCGGTAAGTTATGGACGATGCGGCAATATGCCGGGTTTTCTACCGCATTTGAATCCAATAAACGCTATCATTATCTTCTTTCTCAAGGTACAACAGGTCTTTCGGTTGCTTTTGATCTTCCAACTCAAATCGGATACGATTCAGATCATGGGATGGCGGAGGGTGAAGTTGGAAAAGTAGGGGTAGCTATAGATTCACTTAAAGATATGGAAATACTTTTTGATGGAATTGATCTTCAAAAAGTAAGTACGTCCATGACTATCAATGCTACAGCGGGCATATTGCTTTCTATGTATATCTGTTTGGCAAAGAAGCAGGGTGCTGATCTTAAGCAATTAAGTGGAACTATCCAGAATGATATTTTAAAGGAATATGCTGCCAGAGGTACTTATATATATCCACCGAAAGCCTCCATGCGTTTGATCACAGATATTTTTGAATATTGCAGCGCAGAGCTGCCGAAATGGAATACCATTTCTATCTCAGGTTATCACATAAGGGAAGCAGGTTCTACCGCAGTTCAGGAACTGGCTTTTACTCTTGCAAATGGTAAAGCCTATCTGCAGGCAGCCATACAGAAGGGCTTGGAAATCAATATTTTTGCTAAACGACTTTCTTTCTTTTTTAATTGTCACAATAATTTCTTTGAGGAGATTGCAAAATTCAGAGCGGCTCGCAGAATGTGGGCTAAATTGGCTCAGAGTCTTGGCGCTCATGATCCATCTGCACAAAAGCTTCGCTTTCACACCCAGACAGGAGGCTCAACCCTCACTGCCCAACAACCACTGAATAATATCATTAGGGTTACTAATCAGGCGATGGCAGCAGTGCTTGGGGGAACCCAATCCCTACACACTAACGGGTATGATGAGGCGCTTTCACTCCCAACGGAAGGCGCGGCCAAGGTGGCTCTACGTACTCAACAAATTATTGCATTTGAAAGTGGAGTAGCCGATACAGTTGACCCACTCGCTGGTTCGTTTTTTATTGAAGCATTAACCGATGAAATTGAAAATGCGGCCTGGAAGTATATAGACATTATTGACTCTAAAGGTGGAGCAGTGGCCGCTATTGAAGAAGGATATATCCAGAATGAAATTGCCGCATCAGCTTATCAATATCAAACAGAAATTGAAGGTTCTGAAATTATACAGGTTGGAGTAAATAGATTCATGGATACTGAAGAAGTAAAGCCCGAAGGGTTCAAGGTTGATGACGCTATTCGAAAAGTACAGATTGATCAGCTAGTCACTCTCCGTTCAGAGCGTAATTCTCTGGCTGTTAATCAGGCTCTGAATGCTCTTGCAGACGCGGTAAGAAAGGGGGAAAATACCATGCCTTTTATTATTGCAGCTGTGGATGTCTATGCTACCCTTGGAGAAATTGCAGATGTTCTCAGGAAGGAATTTGGAGAATATTAATCTTTAGCAGACCCTGCTTTTTAATAACAATTTGGTAAATCCCATCCTTGATTTTTTTGTTATACTATATTCTGATATTGTGGTAGTGAAAATAGCTGGACTGAAATGAGTTTTTTGCCTTTGAAATAAAATGTGAATTATTTTGTTTATAAGTAAGAGTACTTATTTTCATAATAAAAATACCTCCAAAAATTAGTATATTCTGCTGTTTTTCAGAAAGTTATAACTTATTTTAAAAATTTGTTTTTAAATCCGATTTTTTTCCGAATATTCGATTCTCTAAATAGTTACCAACATTTCTTTCAGCATTAATTGGAAATCAGATAATTAGTAAAATTGTATGGAAAAAACTTGTACAGATATATGGAATAATTGCCTCCTGATCATCAAGGATAATATACCGGCCCAGAGTTTCAAGACTTGGTTTGAGCCGATAAAAGCCTTACGTCTGGACGGCAATGTTTTGACCATACAGGTGCCAAGTTTATTCTTTTATGAGTGGCTCGAAGAACATTATGTTGGCCTGCTCAGAAAAACAGTCAAGAAGCAATTGGGAGAAGAAGGTAGATTGGAATACAATATCGTTGTGGAAAAATCTTCAACCAATATTCCTTACACTACCAATATGCCATCAAATGGCAATGGGGCTGAAGGCAAAAATCAGTCTATGCCCATGCCTATTTCCTTGAACAAGGACATCAAAAATCCTTTCGTCATTCCTGGATTAAAAAAGTTACAGGTAGATCCTCAGTTAAATCAAAATTATACTTTTGAAAATTTTATTGAAGGAGACTGTAACCGTCTGGCACGCTCTGCAGGTTATGCTGTTTCCGGGAAACCCGGAGGCACTTCTTTCAATCCACTTATGATTTATGGGGGAGTAGGACTTGGAAAGACTCACCTTGCTCAGGCTATTGGCAATGAAATTAAACGAAATTTAACCGATAAACTGGTATTATACGTTTCATGCGAAAAGTTTACCCAACAGTTTGTAGATGCCTTGAAAAACAATAACATCAATGATTTTGTAAATTTTTATCAGGCAATGGATGTTCTCATCATGGATGACGTTCATAATTTTGCCGGTAAGGAAAAAACTCAAGACATTTTCTTTCATATATTTAATCATTTACATCAATCGGGCAAACAACTGATTATCACCTCAGATAAGGCTCCTAAAGATCTTTCAGGGCTTGAAGAGCGACTATTGTCTCGTTTCAAGTGGGGCTTGTCTGCCGATCTTCAGGTTCCTGATCTGGAAACCCGAATGGCTATCCTGAATAAAAAGATGTACTCCGACGGTATTGAACTTCCTTCAGAGGTGATTGAATATGTTGCTCATAATATCGATAATAACGTTCGTGAACTCGAAGGAGCAATGGTATCTTTATTGGCACAATCAACCTTGAATAAAAAGGAAATTGACCTGAATTTGGCCAAATCCATGCTCAAGAATTTTATCAAAAATTCAAGTAAAGAGATTTCGATGGAGTATATCCAGAAACTTGTATGTGAGTATTTTGAAGTTCCTATAGAAATGGTTAAATCCAAAACCAGGAAACGTGAAATTGTCCAGGCTCGTCAGATTTCGATGTATCTGGCAAAACTTCATACCAAAACTTCACTGAAATCAATCGGCGCTTTCTTTGGCGGTCGCGATCACTCTACCGTAATTTACGCTTGTCAAACAGTGGATGATCTTATTGATACGGATAAAAAATTTAAAGGATACGTTGCCGATATTCAGAAGAAGTTGAAAATGAGTTAAAGTATTACCCGTTTAATGCTTATTTCACTTATTTGATAAATCCTTCCATTAAACCGTCTTGATGGGATTTTTTTATTTTTAGCATCTTGTATCTTAAAGTTTTCCTTGCTTTTTTACACTTAAATCCTTTACTTGCCGTAAGTATTTACCTGTATCAATATTCCAGTGAAAGCAAACAGACCTAAATTTCCTGTAGCAATACTTCTTGCTGCCCTGCTGTTCAAGGCTTGTTCTAATACAGGATACTACGATTACTCTACCTGGGCTAATTATGGTGGAACTAAGGATGCCAATCGCTATTCCTCCATTGATCAGATTAATTCAGAAAATGTTTCTCAGTTAAAAGTAGCCTGGGTATTCAATACCGGGGATAAAGACACGGCGAACAATCGGAGTGAAATTCAATGTAATCCCATTGTGATTGGGGGGACTTTATATCTGACAAGTTCAAAAATGAAGCTTTTTGCTTTAGATCCGGCTACGGGAAAGCAAAAATGGGTTTTGATCCCGCTAACAATTCAGAAGAGGAAATTGGGTTTGGAATAAACCGCGGATTGATGTATTGGGAAGATGAAAATGGCAAGGACAAACGGATTTTTTATGGGGTTGCCTCAAGACTTTATGCGGTCAATGCAATTGATGGGGGTCCGATAAATGATTTTGGAACTAATGGTTCGATTGAATTGAAGGAAGGATTGGATATACCCGAATCACAGGATGGTTCGCTGCTCCTTAAAACTCCAGGGGTAATTTTCAAAGATATGCTCATTCTGGGGATGAGTTTATCGGAAGATGCAGATGCTTTGCCTGGGCATATCAGAGCGTTTGATGTACGAACAGGAAAACGTAAATGGATCTTTCACACCATTCCTCAACCCGGTGAATTTGGCTACGATAGCTGGGAGGATAAGGATGCCTGGAAAAATATAGGCGGAGCCAATAACTGGACTGGCATGTCTCTCGACGAAGAACGGGGCATCGTTTACGTGCCAACCGGTACTGCTTCGCCCGACTTTTATGGGGGTATCCGAAAAGGATCCAATCTTTTTGCCAATAGCATTATTGCACTTGATGCATCTACCGGAAAGTATATCTGGCACTATCAGGTTGTTCACCATGATCTTTGGGATCGTGATCTTCCTGCAGCTCCTAACCTGGTTTCGGTAAATCATAAGGGGAAAAAAATATATGCCCTTGCGCAAATTACCAAACAAGGGTATGTCTATTTACTGGATCGCACCAATGGGAAACCTCTTTTTCCAATTCCTGAAGTTCCGGTTCCACAAGCAGCTCTTCCAGGAGAAAAACCATGGCCAACCCAGCCTATACCTACGCTTCCTGAATCATTTTCAAGACAAAAGTTTGGGCCTGAAGATGTTGGCAATCTCAGTGCTGAAGCACATAAGGAATTAATGGAGCGTTATGTTCAAATCAAAAACAGTGCGCAGTTTACTCCGCCAAGCAAAGAAGGAAACTGGATATTCCCTGATTTTGGCGGAGGTGGTGAATGGGGAGGCGCTGCTGTGGATATGGAAACACAGATTCTATATGTCAATAGTAATGAAGTTCCATCCACACAGATTATGCTTGATGCTCCACAAACAGATGGAACAGGTATCACATCCGGTCGGTCGGTTTACAATAAATACTGTATCAGCTGCCATGGACCTGACCTGAAAGGAAGTGGAACAGAATATCCTTCTTTGGAGAATTTGAATAAAAAATATACGGTGCAACAGGTTAGCGGAATCATTCGGCAGGGGCGAAATCGGATGCCTTCTTTTAACTATGTTACTGAAGGGGAACGGAATAGCCTGGTCGCTTATCTTAGCAAAACTGAAAATATTTCTAAAGGACAAAATACTGCGGTTATTCCTACAAAGAGTAAGAAAAGTCAGATTCCTTATATCATGAAAGGCTACGATCGTTTTGTTGATCAGGATGGTTATCCCGGAATCAAGCCACCCTGGGGAACCTTAAATGCGGTAGACCTGAACAGTGGTAAACTCTTGTGGAAAGTGCCATTAGGCGAATATTCGGAATTAATCAAAAGAGGATTTGGTGTCACCGGTTCACGAAATTATGGGGGTCCGGTAGTAACCAAGGGAGGACTGGTATTCATTGCAGCAACACCGGATGAAAAAATCAGAGCCTTCGATAAGCATTCAGGTAAAATGCTGTGGGAATCTAAATTGCCTGCAGCGGGCTTTGCGAGTCCGGCGACTTATATGATTAATAGAAAACAATTTTTAGTAATTGCCTGTGGCGGAGGGAAATTGGGCGTAAAATCGGGAGATAGTTATGTTGCCTTTGCTCTTCCTGATTAAGTTAACATGAACTCGACAAAATATTTTTAAAATCACTTACCTGCCTGCATGTAGGATAGAAAATAGTATCTTTTTGTTCAAACCTAAATTTTAGAGATTAGACACAATTGGCTTTGAAGCCTCGCTATAATCTTTTTTTCTTCAAAGCATCATTAGTTCAATCTATGTGATTAAATATAAATCTTTTGATGGTTAAAAATCGGAATCAGTTAAGCTACCCAGATATCGAAATATGCTCTTGCCGGAGGCTGATTATTTTTACCCGTTTTTGGAAAGCAGGGTTTACCGCTCTTGGCTTATTCCAGTCCCGTGTTCTGCCCTATTTTTTCGCCGAAAGTTGAATAGCTCACCTAACATTAAGAAATGCAAAAAAGATAGGTCTGCCACCCGGGTTTGCTTAACAGGGCCTGTAGTGCTATTACCAGACCGCCCCTCCCGATGAAAAACAGCAGCGGGTAAACTAAACCTTGCCGAAGGAAGTATCTTCCGGCAACGAATCATTTGAAATCAGGTAGCATTTTTTGCCGGAAATACTCCGGAGGAAAGGACTGCAGGAAGCGATAACACGCAGGTATTGCTTTCCAAAATCAAATCATGCGCCTCCGGAGCGGCTTGAGAACCATGATATGGGTATTTCTTTATCTTTCTCATATATCGAACTCAGGTTAAGTTATTAATCCGAGTTTTATGAGTGCATAGAAAATTCCACTAGTATGTAAGGCCTGGCCAAAGGCATTAGATAAGGCTAATTCCTTTAATCTTTTGAGACTGACGAGATCAATTTCAATTTCCTCACCCATATCCAGGTTTTGCTCGGCAACCCGTTTACCTCCTCTGGCAATAAAACAATATGTTTTATTTTTTGCTGTCGCCGGATTAGCATAGAGTTCAGAGAGGAATTCAACTTCTCCAAATATGTATCCGGTTTCCTCGAGTAATTCCCTTCTAAGCGCTTATTCAGGACGCTCTTTTTCCTCTATGCACCCACCCGGAAGTTCTAGAATTATCTCCTCAGCCGCATGACGATATTGCCGTAACAGAATAACCTTATTGTCTTCTGTGAGGGCAACCGCATTGACCCAATCAGGGTATTCCAGAACATAGTAATTAGGGATTAGTGTGCCACCGGGCATCCTGCAAGAATCTACTCGTAAAGTAGCCCATTTTTTTTGTATAATACATTTACTTGAGATTCTCTCCCAATTCAAATGGCTCATTAAATGGTATTTAGAAATTTTCCTCCGTAACTCTTTACACTTTCGGCTTTTTGCTATTTTTTACCAGCTGCCACTGGATCCTCCACCACCAAAGCTTCCACCGCCAAAGCCCCCGAAGCCACCGCCTCCACCGCCAAAACCACCACCTCCACCAGAAAATCCGCCAAAACCACCACTGCTGCCTCTGCCTAATTGAGAACCCATCAACAACCACCAAAAAGGACTTGCACTCCCACGACCGCCAATGACTTCACTTCCACCTCCACCTCCTTTTATAAGGGCGAGAAGAAAGACAAATACGATGATGACGATAAAAACGATATCAGCTCCACCCTTTCCCCCTTTTCTTTTAGGGCTATCATTTTTATATTCTCCTTTAGTGTAAGCAATAATGGCATCCGTACCCGCAGATAAACCTCCAAAATAATCACCCTGTTTAAAGTTAGGGGTAATCTCGTTGTTAATAATCCTCTTGGTAATTGCATCAGGCAAAGCACCCTCCACTCCATAACCCGTTTGAATGGTAACTTTTCTATCGCCCAGTGATACTAAAAGCAATACTCCATTATTATTTTTTGCTCCACCAATACCCCAGGTTTCTGCCAGTCGTACTGCATAATCAGCTATGTCGTAACCCTCAAGCGATTGGATGACAACTACAGCAACTTGAGTTGAAGTGGAATCGTCAAATGCGACTAATTTTTGCTCAAGCTGATTGATTTGATCAGAGGAAAGCGTTTGCGTATAGTCATTGACCAATCGATTTGGTCTTTCCGGGAATGTTTGCGCTCTCAGAACAAAACTAAATAAAGAAAGGGCAATAGTTGAGAATATAAGGTTGAGGTTCATCTGACGTTTACTTAAATTTTCGAAAACCATTATTTACCATCACCATAAGAGATCTCATTTGGCAATTCATTTACATCCCCATCCAGAAATAGGAAATAAGTTTGAAGTTGTTTGCCGGCCAGTTTTACTCCGGTAACAATACCGGATGCCAGGTCTCCATTTTTAAAATGCTTCAACATGGCCTCTTTGGTACTTTCCCAAAAATCATGGGGTACCATTCTGTTTATTCCCGCATCCCCAATAATGGCAAATTGATGGTCCTCCGTAGCTATATAAATCAAAACCCCATTTCTTTGAGCCGTCTTATCCATCCCAAGTTTATGAAAATAATTGGCAGCCCGATCTAAAACCGGTTCATTGCAAGTTTTCTCAACACAAATACGGATTTCTCCGGAAGTATAACGCTCCGCTACTTCAACTGCCTCACTAATTAGCTGTTGCTCTTTTTCACTAAAAATCGACATGCTCTTGGTTTAAATCGCCGGAAATAAATTCCGGCGATTGATTAAAATATTTTTGCTTGAAAAGCCTTAGAATTCAACCTTTGGCGCTTTGTTGGCACCGGCTTCAGCCTGGAAATACCCCTTAGCCTTAAATCCAAACATTCCTGCAGTGAGGTTATTCGGGAAGGTTCTTATTGTAGAATTGTATTCCTGGGTTACTGCATTGAATTTTTGACGCTCCACGGTAATGCGATTTTCAGTTCCTTCCAACTGAGCCTGAAGTTCAAGAAAGTTCTGGTTCGCTTTTAACTGTGGATAAGCCTCTACTGTGGCCATTAAACGACCCAGCGATTGACTTAAACCACCTTGAGCAGCCTGAAATTGGGCAATGGATTCAGGGGTTAATTTAGTTGGATCAACCGTAATAGAGGTTGCCTTAGCTCGAGCTTCAATAACCTGAGTCAAGGTTTCTTTTTCAAAATTTGCCGCACCTTTAACAGAAGATACCAGATTAGGAATAAGGTCAATCCTACGTTGGTACACATTCTCAACCTGAGCCCACTGAGAAGTAACCTGCTCGTCAAGCTTTACCATACTGTTGTATCCGCATGAGCTTAAGGAAAGTACTGCGAAAAATGCAAGGATATTAAATACTATTCGTTTCATAATTGATGTTTGCTTTTGCTGTAAACTATAAATTTAAACTATAGGATGCAAATTTCATACCTTTGTTACATATCCGGAATAATACCCGGCAATAAATATGATCAAAGAGATTGAATTAGTTCTTCCTCCGGAACTTTCAGCTGATGAACAGCATATCAAGAATTTAGCCTGTAAGTCGCTGAACATAAGTAGTAAGCATTCATTTTTCGTTCAAATTATAAAACGTTCGATCGATGCCCGAAGCCGAAAAGTTGTTTTCAGGCTCAAGGTTAAGGTATTTATCGATGAGCTTCCAAAACCTGAAATTTTTACCGTTAATTATCAAAATGTCAGCGACAAAAGGACGGTCTTGATCGTAGGGGCTGGTCCGGCAGGCTTATTTGCAGCCTTGCGATGCATTGAATTAGGTCTTAAACCGGTCATCTTGGAACGTGGTAAGGATGTAAAACTACGCAGGAGGGACCTTGCTTTAATCAACCGTGAGGGTTTGATTAATCCCGATTCAAACTATTGTTTTGGAGAGGGGGGAGCCGGAACCTATTCTGATGGTAAACTTTATACCCGATCGAACAAAAGGGGTGATGTTAACCTGGTTTTAAAGACATTTGTAGTGCATGGTGCAACAGAAGATATTTTAATCGATGCTCGTCCACATATCGGAACAAATAAACTACCCGGTATCATTATTTCCATGCGCGAAAGCATTTTAAATGCCGGTGGAGAGATCCATTTTGAATGCAGAATTACAGACCTCCTGATATCATCAAATAGATTGAAGGGGGTACAAGCGGGCGATAAAAATTTTGAAGGCGAATTCGTTATTTTGGC
>VGGW01000071.1 GCA_016868395.1 Bacteroidota bacterium
ACCGGCGGTAATGCAGTTCATACTCGATAATTTGCCTGAACATCCTGCCTATTACGATAAAGATACGCTAACTGATAAGAATGAACGATTTTTTGTTTCGGAGATTATCCGGGAAAAAGTTTTCAAATTATACGATAAGGAAATTCCATACAGTACAGAAGTGATCATTACGGCTTTTAAAGAGGAACCAAAAATGGTTCGAATCAGTTCCGAAATTATTGTAGAGCGCGACTCGCAAAAGAATATCATCATCGGTAAATCGGGCGAAATGCTGAAAAAAGTTGGAACCTATGCCCGCAAAGACATGGAAGAATTCCTTCAGAAAAAAGTTTTTTTGGAAATGTTCGTGAAAGTTATCCCCGATTGGAGGAACAGGAAAAATTACTTGAAATCATTTGGATACGAGAATTAGGATATACGTATTAGGCCTAGTAGCAGGCATCAGCTAGTAAGACAAAGGCTAGAAGATTAAAACATCATGCACAATTTTAAAGAATTAAAAGTTTGGCAGAAGTCGATTAATCTTGCCTCTGAAATTTATGAGATATTGTCAGAGTTTACCTCTGAGGAATAAAATTTGTATTGATATCTCAAATTAAACGTGCAGTTGTTCCCATTACTTCAAACATTTGAGAAGGGTCAGGAAGAATTTCAGGGAGGGAGTTTAAGCATTTACGTGATATGGGTTTGGATTCCTCATTCGAAATAAAAACTAAATTTACCCTAGCCAATAGGCTTGCTTTAATTGATAATGAAATAATGGAGAATTTTGAAAAAAAGATTTCCGAAATACAAACATGATCTACCTGCTAGAAAGATCAATTAACACATAATTAACACTGCATAGTATTTTGGATAGGTAATGATACCTGATACTAAATACTTGATACGAATTAAACCATGAGTAACATAGTAGCAATAGTCGGTCGCCCTAATGTTGGGAAATCTACCCTTTATAATAGGTTAACTGAAACGCGTAAAGCCATCGTGGATGACTTCAGTGGGGTAACCCGCGACAGGCATTATGGCTTGGCTGAGTGGACTGACAAGCATTTTACGGTGATTGATACCGGCGGGTACGTGGCGCATTCTGATGACGTATTTGAGGCCGCAATTCGCGAACAGGTAGTAATCGCTATTGAAGAAGCCACTGTCATACTTTTCATGGTTGATGTGGTTACCGGTGTAACAGATCTTGATGATGATATTGCCAAAGTTCTCAGACGCAGCAAGAAACCTGTATTCGTTGTGGTCAACAAGGTGGATAATAACCAACGCCTCACCGATGCAAGTATTTTCTATAGTCTTGGATTAGGCGAAATATATCCGATCTCGTCAATGTCGGGCTCAGGTACCGGTGAACTCTTGGATGAGGTGATCCAACATTTTGAAGAGGAAGCAGAGGAAGAAAATCAGCTCCCAAAATACGCCATTGTTGGTCGCCCGAATGTGGGTAAATCTTCTCTGATCAATGCTCTGATCGGAAAAGAAAGAAACATTGTTACCCCCATTGCAGGTACTACCCGCGATTCAATCCATATCCATTATAAACAGTTTGGACACGAATTCATGTTGATAGATACCGCCGGCTTACGCAAGAAAACAAAAGTCAAAGAAAATATTGAATTTTATTCGGTCATGCGAACTATCAAAGCATTGGAGGAAGCAGATGTAATCATTCTGATGATTGATGCTGCAGAAGGAATTGAATCTCAGGACATCAATATTTTCCATCTGGCTGAGAAAAACAGAAAAGGGGTGGTTATCCTGGTAAATAAATGGGATTTGATTGAAAAAAATACCAAAACTACTGCAGTGTTTGAAGAGCAAATCCATAATAAAATTGCTCCTTTTACAGATGTACCAATTGTATTTACCTCGGTGGTAGAAAAACGAAGAATCTATAAATCATTGGAAGCCGCTTCGAAGGTTTACGAAAACAAACTTAAAAAAATCCCTACTTCAAAATTGAATGAAGTTATGCTACCGATAATAGAAAGTTTTCCACCACCGGCAGTCAAAGGGAAATATGTCAAGATTAAATATGTTACTCAAATTAATGGCAGCTCGCCTATGTTTGCCTTCTTTTGTAATTTACCACAATATATTAAAGAACCTTACAAACGTTTTATAGAAAATAAACTTCGTGAACATTTTGATTTTAAAGGAGTTCCTATTCAAATTTTCTTCAGACAAAAATAATCATCAAACTAGTTAATTCTATTAATCATGAAAACAATATCGTTCACAGTACTGGCCCTTTGTTTTTTTGCAGCCTCATGCAATAATGGAATTGATCTGAAGGAAAAAGCAAAACAAGATTCACTTGCTCAGGTTGCTGCGGCTGACTCTATGTTAAGAGCTGCATTGGCTACCGATTCTTTAGATCTTGATTCAACAGCAGTTGATTCAATTCAATAAGCCAGACTAACTGAAGGATCATTGAAAATATCCAGCGATCGGCTGATTGCCAGGCCTGTTGCATTCAATACTCTGTAGAATCCCTCGTCTCCGAAATAGAATCTGGCTAGGAGCGCTTTGAGCCGGGTAGCGATTTCCTTTCTGGATGAAGCTAACTGAGTTTCATTGACCTTAATTCTCCTTTCTGCGGCCATTAGAAGGAGTTTTTTGATGTCAGATTCTGTCAGTTTAAAATTCTTTATTAATTCTTCCGTGGAATGGTAAGTGTGGTTTTGTTTGAGTAGGTGCTTATACAATATTTCATTAAATACTCCTTTTGCAGAAAGCTCCTCAAAAATAACACTGTATTCGGTAGTATCCATCGGGATATAAATATCGGGCATAATTCCTCCTCCACCATACAAAACCTTTCCTGATTTTGTAACATAGGTCTTGTTTTTCTGATGGATTGAATCACGAATTGATTTGCCATCCGGGCTTAATTCCCCATAGCCTGATCGGTTTTTTATCTCGCTGAAATAGGCATCATTTCCCTTTTTATAAGATTTTTGAATCGATCTTCCAGAAGCGGTATAATAGCGGGCAATAGTAAGATTCAAGGCCGAGCCATCTCCAAAATCAAATTGCTCCTGTACCAAACCCTTGCCAAAAGAACGCCTTCCGATGATGGTGCCCCGGTCAAGATCCTGAATGGCCCCGGCAATAATTTCGCTTGCAGAAGCCGATTTTTCATTAATCAGGACCACCAGTTTTCCATCTTCAAAGTCTCCTTTTGCGCTGGCAAAATAGTCAGTTCGTGGTTCGTGAATTCCTTGAGTATAAACAATTAATTCCCGGTCTCCCAGAAACTCATCAGCCAATGCAGTGGCGGAAGTCAGGTAGCCCCCACCGTTATCTCTCAAATCTAAAACCAGATTTTTCATTCCCTGTTTTTTCAATTTGAATAAACAAGCATGAAAATCCTCATCTGTTCTGGCCCCAAACTTACTAATTTTAACATAGGCAGTCTGGGCAGTTAACATATAGGAAGCGTCAATGCTACTGACAGTAATCCGATCCCGAAGTATGCTAAAACTCTTAAATGCCGTGTCCCGTTTAACCAATAATTCAACTGAAGATCCTTTCCTTCCCCTAATTTGTTCAACAATTTGCCTGGTGTCTGCTTGAACACCCCCTAAAGGTTTTTTATTGATAGCCAAAACCTTATCGCCATGCCTTAATCCTACCTTATATGCCGGTCCCTCTTTTCTTACTAAGGTAATGAGCAAGGTATCATCTAACATATAATACTCGATTCCAATGCCATTTAAATTGCCTTCCAGGTCTTCGCTAAGCAGCTGCGCTTCCTCGGGTACAAGATAAGCTGAATGAGGATCAAGTTGCTCCAAAATTTCCTGAATAGCCATTCCCTCAACAGTATCCAGTCTCACGGAGTCGACATAATTCTCATTAATGATACGGATTACCTTCTCAACTTTAGATGAAGACCTTGTTCGATCAAAAGAAAGGAAAGAACCGACTCCAGAATTCTCATTTTCACGTGCCAGCTTCGGGCCGAGTATTAATCCTGCAATAAGTACTGCTGAATAAGCCGCGACCACATATAAATTTTTCTTTGTGAATGAACGCATTAAAACAAAACATCTAAAATCACGTAAAGTTAGCATCCATATTATCCAAAACAACTATTCAAAGCCCATTTTGATTATTTTTTTCAATAAATTGTATAGCGATTTATAATGAGTAATTATTATTGTTTCCTATTCGATATTATTCCGATTTTTGTAGAACCAAATAAACGTATGAAAAGAACTACCGAAGCCGATTCCAACTTTTCTGATCTGGATAAAATGTCTGTTCGAGAATTATTGAGGGGCATGAACGAAGAAGATAAAACTGTGCCGCTTGCTGTCGAAAAATCAATTCCTGCAATTGAAAAAGTTGTGAACGTAATTGTTGAAAAAATCAGTGCCGGTGGAAGACTTTTTTATATCGGAGCTGGAACCAGTGGTCGACTTGGCATAGTCGATGCTTCAGAATGTCCACCCACTTATGGGGTTCCATTCGACATGGTCATTGGAATTATTGCAGGAGGAGATAAGGCTATCCGAAAAGCTGTTGAAAACGCCGAAGATAATAGTGAACAAGCCTGGAGAGACCTTCAAGAGTTTAATATCTCAAGGAAGGATGTGCTAATTGGAATTGCAGCTTCCGGAACAACCCCCTATGTAATTGGGGGCTTGAAAATGGCGAATAAAAATGGCATTGAAACTGCATGTATTGTTTGTAATGCAGGTAGTCCGGTAGCAGCTGAGGCCAAGCATCCAATTGAGGTAGTCGTCGGACCAGAATTTGTGACAGGATCAACCCGGATGAAATCGGGCACAGCGCAAAAATTAGTGCTAAATATGATCAGCACCTCATCCATGATTCGTTTAGGTCGGGTAAAAGGGAATAAAATGGTAGATATGCGCCTAAGTAATGAAAAACTTGTTGGCCGCGCAGTCAACATGGTGATGCAGGCTACCGGGCTTGATTCGGGTGTCGCACAAAAGCTCCTTGAACGATACGGTAGTGTCCGAAAGGCAGTAGACAATGCGGCTTCATCAGAACTATAAGTTTGATACGATGCATGAAATAGAGCCATATTACCGGTGGAGGGACGATTACATTGCTTCTGAGGATGCACTTTCTCCATTTTTTGAAACAAAATATAATGAATTTGAATTTGATAAACAGATTTACAATTATCTGATTCATCCTCAGTGGGATTTCTTTGGTTCACAAACACTATACCTCAAAGTTTTATATGCCGAATACAATAAGGGTTATGCAATAATAGAGTTTATCGGTGAGTGGAATGATGCCTTGCATAATGATATTATGAACCTGAAACGGGAAATTCTAGACTTAATGGTTTTCGAAGGGATAGATAAATTTATTCTTATTGGAGAAAATGTTCTAAATTTTCATTCATCTGATGACTGCTATTATGAAGAATGGTTTCAGGATTTAGAAGAGGGTTGGATTGCTGGAATTAACTTTAGAGAACATGTCATCAGTGAATTCAAGCGAAATAACATAGATTATTATATCAATTTTGGAGGCAATCTTGATGATCTGGCATGGCGCAATCTGAAACCAATTCAGCTGTTTAAACAGGTAGAATTGGAATTAAGCAGAAGACTTAATTGAGGCGAGGGCATAAAGGTTAATGCTGATAACAATTGTGTAATTTTACAATTTTACGACATCAGAACCAATCATTTTTATTTATTTCAATAAAATCAAAATATCATGTCAGAAAAAGAAACAGTCTATCCATATACTAACGAACCAATCGTTCAACGTGGAGGAACCATTACTTCAGTAAATTTTCTGCCAAATGTATTCATTTGGATGTTTATTGCATTGGGCTTATCTGCCGGCTTTGCTTATCTTTTCTCCAATGATGAGACTTTGCTCAGCATGCTCATTAATCCGATTAATGGAAGTAGAACTACTTTAGGCACCATTGCCATGTTCGCCCCTCTGGCTTTTGTGATGGTTATGTCCTTTGGAATGAATCGCCTTTCTTTCCCCGCATTAGCTCTGATTTTTGTTTTGTATTCTGCTGCAACAGGTATCAGCTTGAGTTATATTTTACTTATTTATACTTCATCATCTGTTATTGGCTGCTTCATTTCTGCATCCCTGCTATTTGCGGTCATGGCTTTCGCAGGATATACTACAAATCAGGATCTGACCAAGTTTGGTGCCATAATAATGATGGGTTTAATAGGAATTATTATTGCAAGCCTGGTTAACTTTTTCCTTGGAAGCAGTCAATTAGATTACATCATCAGTTTTATTGGTGTGGCGCTATTTGTAGGATTAACTGCTTATGACATGCAACGCCTGAAACGTATTGGAGCAGGGATCGAATATGGTGATGCATCTGCCAATAAAATGGTAATCATGGGTGCCTTAACACTATATTTGGATTTTATCAACCTATTTTTAATGCTTCTCCGACTTTTTGGAAGGCGGAAATAGTAATTATTTTCTCTTCTCAGTTTATAACGTTTCTTATCAGCCTTTGTCTTGGACTATGCCTCAAAGAATCCCAAGAACTTAGCTGATAACACACAAAACCATTTGCATTTCAATAAAATATCTTGCACTTTTGCACTGCTTATTCAGAAAGATGGAGGGATTAGACCCTGAGAAATCTTAGCAACCTGTGCTAATAAGGTGCTACATTCTATCTCGCATTGGCGGGAAAAGATAAGTGAGAGTCAGAATTACCAACTTTTCGAAGATAAGCTGTTTTGAGTATCAAGAACCAATAATCAAAATGAACAGGAGTATTTTGTTCACTTTGAGTCACTCTATAATTCTGATATCAAAACCAGACAAATCAAATGGGGTATTGGATACTAAATAAATGATCAGGGAAGAACTAAAGAAAAGAATATTAGTCATTGATGGTGCTATGGGCACCATGATTCAGCGTTATCAACTAGGGGAAGAAGATTTTAGAGGAGAACGATTTAAAGATCATCCATGTGATGTGAGAGGAAATAACGACCTTTTGAACATCACGCGTCCGGATATAATCAAAGCAATCCATGCCGAATATCTTGAAGCCGGTGCCGATATCATCGAGACGAATACCTTCAGTACACAGCGTATTTCAATGGCCGACTACCAGATGGAAGATTTGTCGTATGAGATGAGTTTCGAGGGTGCACGTATTGCTAAAGAAATAGCTCATGAATACACACTAAAAAATCCGGATAAACCTCGGTTTGTTGCAGGTGCGCTTGGTCCGACAACTAAAATGGCGTCCATGTCGCCTGATGTAAATGATCCAGGCTCTCGTGCAGTTACTTTCGACGAACTTGTTGATGCTTATTATGAGCAGGTTAAAGGATTGATTGAAGGTGGTGCCGATGTGTTACTTTTTGAAACAATTACCGATACCTTAATTACAAAAGCAGGGCTTTTTGCCGCCAAAAATTATGAAAAAGAAATTGGCAGAAAGATTGATATCATGATATCAGGGACAATTACTGATGCTAGTGGAAGAACTTTATCTGGCCAAACTGTTGAGGCATTTTTAAACTCATTAAGTCATGCAAATTTATTAAGTATTGGATTAAACTGTGCCCTTGGTGCTAAGGATATGCGTCCGCATATTGAAGAACTTTCACAAAAAGCTTCCTGCTTTATTTCGGCTTATCCGAACGCCGGATTACCCAATGAGTTCGGCGCATATGATGAACTACCTCATGAAACCGCTCATTTGGTTGAGGATTTTATAAAAAATGGTTTTGTAAATATTGTTGGTGGTTGCTGTGGTACGACACCTGAGCATATTAAATGTATCGCTGAAAAAGCAGCCAAATTTCCTCCCAGGATCCCACCCAAACCAGAACCTTACCTCAGGCTAAGCGGACTGGAGCCACTTACCCTAACTCCGGAGACTAATTTTGTCAATATCGGTGAGCGGACTAATATTACCGGATCTCCAAAATTTTCGAAATTGATTCTTGGCGGCGATTTCGATGCGGCCCTCTCTGTAGCTCGTCAGCAGGTAGAAGGTGGGGCTCAAATTATCGACATTAATATGGACGAAGGAATGCTCGACTCGGAAGCGGCAATGGTCAAATTCCTTAACCTAATTGCCTCAGAACCTGATATCTCCAAACTACCAATTATGGTAGATTCTTCCAAATGGACGGTTATTGAAGCTGGTCTGAAGTGCCTTCAGGGAAAGGGTATTGTAAATTCCATTTCCCTGAAAGAAGGTGAAGAAGCCTTTAAAAACTACGCGGGGAAAATTCGTCAGTATGGTGCCGCGGTTGTTGTCATGGCGTTTGATGAAAAAGGCCAGGCAGATACGCTAGAAAGAAGGAAGGAAATCTGTAAGAGATCTTATGATATTCTTGTCAATGAGGTTCATTTCCCGGCTCAGGATATTATTTTTGACCCCAATATACTCACGGTTGCTACCGGCTTGGAAGAACATAACAATTACGCTGTAGATTTCATTGAAGCGACTCGCTGGATTAAGCAAAACCTTCCTCTCGCCAAAGTAAGTGGCGGTGTCAGTAATATTTCATTTTCTTTCAGGGGAAACAATACGGTTCGCGAGGCCATGCATTCTGCATTCTTATATCATGCTATTAAAGCCGGCCTGGATATGGGAATCGTTAATGCCGGTATGCTTGAGGTTTATGAGGAAATACCGAAAGATTTACTCGAATTGGTAGAAGACGTTCTGCTTAACCGACGACCTGATGCAACAGAGCGCCTGGTGGACTTTGCCGAAACTATCAAAACGAAGGGTAAGGTAATGGTAAAAGATGAAGCCTGGCGTAAAGCGAATGTTGAAGAGCGATTATCACACTCCTTAGTTAAAGGTATCATCGACTATTTGGATGATGATGTTGAAGAGGCACGTCAAAAATATAAGAAACCGCTGGAGGTTATTGAGGGTCCCTTAATGGATGGAATGGGTGTGGTGGGTGATCTTTTCGGTCAGGGAAAAATGTTCCTTCCTCAGGTCGTCAAATCAGCAAGGGTTATGAAAAAGGCCGTAGCTTATCTATTGCCATTTATCGAAGAAGAGAAACTGAATAATGTTGATGGTAACCAGCGCAAAAATGCAGGGAAGATATTGCTTGCAACTGTAAAAGGCGATGTTCATGATATTGGTAAAAATATTGTTGGAGTCGTACTCGCATGTAATAATTTTGAGGTTATCGACCTTGGCGTGATGGTTCCGGCACAAAAAATTATAGAAACCGCAAAAGCTGAGAACGTAGATATCATTGGACTAAGCGGCTTGATCACTCCATCTTTAGATGAAATGGTTCATTTCGCAAAAGAAATGGAAAGAGAAGGGTTTAAAATTCCATTAATCCTAGGGGGCGCAACAACTTCAAGGATCCACGCAGCGGTAAAAGTGGCCCCAAATTATTCAGGTCCATCCATACATGTTTTAGATGCTTCCAGAAGTGTTACAGTTTGTAGTAGCCTTATGAGCGAGGAAAACCGGGAAGAATACATCAGCTCAATTCATAATGAATATTCTAAAGCAAGAGAAGTACACTTGAATAAAAAATCGGATAAGCGTTTTTTGACTATTGAAGAGGCTAGAGCAAATAAATTCCTGATTGATTGGAATAAGACCGTTGTACCCAAACCGACCTTCCTCGGAACCAAGGAGTTCGTAGATTTTTCACTTGAAGAATTGATACCCTACATTGATTGGACGCCATTCTTCCATACCTGGGAACTAAGGGGAAGTTATCCACGTATTTTTGAAGATGAATTTGTGGGGTCAGAAGCCAAAAAACTTTACGATGAAGCCAGAGTTTTACTGAATAAAATTATTGCCAATAAATCTCTTCGAGCAAAAGGAGTCATCGGATTTTGGCCGGCAAACTCCGTAGGAGATGATATCGAACTCTATTCAGATGAGAGCAGAACAAAAGTCTACAAATCCATTCATACCCTTCGACAACAGGCAGAGAAAGCGGCTGATGAACCTTATTATGCCCTTTCTGACTTTATTGCACCAAAAGAAACCGGTATTGCTGACTATTTGGGTGGTTTTGCAGTCACAACTGGCATAGGATGCGATGAGCTGGTGGCAGAGTTTGAGAAGAATTTTGATGATTATAATAGTATAATGGTAAAAGCCTTAGCAGACCGACTGGCTGAGGCATTTGCAGAACGTATGCACGAACTTGTTAGAAAAGAATTCTGGGCTTATTCAACTGATGAATCTCTTAGTTCTGAAGATTTGATTAAGGAAAAATACAGAGGCATTAGACCGGCTCCGGGATATCCCGCTTGTCCGGATCATACTGAAAAGGCCGTTTTATTTGAAATACTCAACGCAGAAGATAGCACCGGAATCCACTTAACTGAAAGTTTTGCAATGTATCCAACTGCAGCAGTCAGTGGTTATTATTTTGCTCACCCTCAGTCACGTTATTTTGGATTAGGCAAAATCAGTAAAGATCAGGTTGAGGATTATGCGATTCGTAAGGAAATGACTTTGGAGGAAACAGAGCGATGGTTAAGCCCGAATTTGGGTTACTAACAATTTAATCAATCTTTGTGATTTGGATTGATATTGATTGCTCATCAGAGATATAGGGAAATATATGCTTGGAAAAATTTACCTACATTAGCTTCATATATTTATGAGCTGATTGCTGGTTTTGACAAATTTGATCGATTTGGAATAATTTCACTGATAAGGTAGCAAATTATGCGACCAAATGAAGCTGGGAATTGCTGCAAACCATTTTTAAGGAGACTTGAAAATTATTTTCAATCACCCTGGGTTCATTTTATAATTTGGAAATACCATCATATAATTCAAAGACCTGTAATTCATTACAGAAGTTTAATGATCAATCTGACTTATAAATAAAAAGCTTCAGGCAAATTATTAAATATTTTGATTAGATATATTGATGATAAACAGGAATAGCATACAAGTAATAAGTTTTAATAGGAGCATATAAAAACTTACGCACTAAGGACTCAATAACTAAACGACCAGCACGCATGAAAATCACCGATCACATAAAAAACGCTAAAGGCAAAACACTTTTTTCGTTCGAACTTTTACCACCATTAAAAGGTCAAAGTATACAAGGTATTTACGATGCCATTGATCCATTGATGGACTTTAATCCACCTTTCATTGACGTGACCTATCATCGGGAAGATTACATTTATAAGCAACATGAAAGTGGCCTGCTTGAGAAAATTTCCTATCGTAAAAGGCCGGGCACAGTTGCAATTTGCGCTTCAATCATGAACCGTTACAATGTGGATGCTGTTCCTCATCTGATATGTGGGGGTTTTACTAAAGAAGAAACCGAAAATACCCTTATTGATTTACAGTTCTTGGGGATAGATAACGTTCTTGTATTACGCGGTGATGCTCGCCATGCAGACTCGGGATTTATTCCTACACCCGGCGGACATGCATACACTACTGAATTATTAGAGCAGGTGGCAAATATGAATAATGGTGTCTATCTGCATGAGGACTATGAAACTGCATACAAAACCAAATTCTGTATCGGTGTCGCCGGATATCCTGAAAAGCATTTCGAAGCTCCTAACATGAAAACAGACTTTGGATTTTTGAAAAAGAAAGTCGAAATGGGTGCTGAGTTCATCGTGACCCAAATGTTTTTCGATAATTCCAAATATGTTGAATTTGTGGCGCTGTGTAGAGAAAATGGAATAGAGGTTCCAATTATTCCGGGATTAAAGCCAATTACATCATCTAAACAATTAATTAGTCTCCCTAAAATTTTCCATATCGATTTACCGGAAGAACTAAGCGAAGCAATACTAAAATGCAAGTCTGAGAAAGACGTTAAAGAAGTAGGTATTGAACATATGATTGCCCAATGTAAAGAATTGATAAAAATAGGTGCACCGGTATTGCACTTTTACACAATGAGTAATCCCGGGCCAACTAAGAGAATTGCTGAGGCAATTTTTTAATGATAATAACACAGTGATTGGCTCGAAATAATACAGTTATTTTTCAAAGAAGTATCGTGCAATCAATTCTATCTACCGTTTGCTAATTTGATTAAAAAAAATTATAAAAAAAATTGGATTTTGACATCAACGCTGACAGGGTTTAAAACCCTGTCAGCGTTAAGGCAGCGTTAAGCAGCGTTAACCCAATAAATAGGCCTTAAATTCTTCATAATCTTTTCCCAGACTCACAAAAACCTTTTCCTTGCCTTCCAGGTCTTTAACCTGAACCGGTACCACAATTTCACGGGCAGTATCCTCAGGAAATATATCGGGGAACTTACAAGGATGTGCGGTAGCTAAAAATACACCCGCAATTTCATTAGAATTATGCTCATTCATCCAGCGCTTAAGAGCCAACCAGGCAATAGCGGTGTGCGGACACATGATATAATTATTTTCTAAAAAAACCTTCCTAATGGCACCTAAAGTCTCTTGATCATTGTAGCTATATGCGGTTATTACTTTTTTCAATTGTTCAAGATTCCCACCAAATAAATCCATAATCCTAACCCAGTTACTTGGATCACCTACATCCATGGCATTTGACCAAGTCTGAACGCTTGGCCTTGCCTGATATACTCCTGTTCTGAGAAAATCCGGAACTGTGTCATTAATGTTGGTAGCTGCTAAAAACTGCTTAATCGGTAAACCCATTTTCCATGCTAACAAACCTGCTCCGATATTGCCAAAATTTCCGCTTGGTACAGAAAATACGACTTCCTTGAAGCCCATCCGCTGAATTTGAGCGTAGGCATAGAAATAATAGAATGTTTGAGGGATAAGTCTTGAAATATTAATAGAATTAGCTGATGTAAGACGAAATCTCTCTTTCAATACCGAATCATTGAATGCATGTTTCACGAGAGCTTGGCAATCGTCAAATGTTCCATCAATTTCTATCGCCCGAATGTTATACCCAATAGATGTTAACTGAAGCTCTTGAATCGGACTTACCTTTCCTTTTGGGAACAAAATAGTCACTCTGACATTTGAAACTCGAAGAAAACCTAGTGCCACTGCACCACCGGTGTCACCCGATGTAGCTACAAGGACATCGAGTTGCTTTTCGCCTTCCCTTAAAAAATAGCTCATCACTCTGCTCATGAACCTTGCTCCAAAATCTTTGAAAGCCAGTGAAGGGCCATGAAACAGTTCGAGTACATTAATCTGCTTGGATATTTCAAGGACCGGGGCATCGAAATTAATTGCATCGTCTATAATAGCCTTTAAGTCGCTATCAGGAATTACATCATTTAAAATTGCTTTCGAGACATTAAAAGCTATTTCCGGGAGGGTAAACTTATGCAATTCGGCAAGAAATTCTGGATCCAAAACCGGGACTTTTACCGGCATATATAGACCCTTATCTGAAGGCAGACTGTTAAAGACTCCATCTTTAAATGGAACCCTTAAATTCTTATTATTGGTACTGTATAATATCATTAATCTAAAATTATTGGACCCTGAGCATTAATTGGGGAACTGAATGCAATACTCTCTGTGTCTAACCATCTGAAATGCGCCTGCAATTTTTCATTAATCAATAGGGCGTCATCATCATTTCTGGTGAAGGCAAAAACTGAGGGGCCAGACCCTGAAATCCCGAAGCTTAATGCCCCATTTTCCATTGCAATTTCTCTTAATCTGTAAAAATCAGGAATCAAAATAGACCTCAAAGGCTCCACAATTACATCCTTCATACTTCTGGCAATTAGGTCTATATCCCTGGTATACAAACCACTGACAAGTCCGGCAACATTACCCCACTGCACAACCGCATCCTTTAACAAAATCCTACTCCTTATAATTTGTCTGGCATCACGTGTCGGAACATCGACCTGGGGAAAAACAATGGAACAACAAAGCTGTTCAGGAAAAGGCAGCTGAATGATATCAAGTGGTTCATAGCTTCTGATAAGAACAAAACCTCCCAATAAGGCTGGTGCCACATTATCAGCATGCCCATAACCGCATGCCAGTTCTT
>VGGW01000072.1 GCA_016868395.1 Bacteroidota bacterium
TTACATTGGTTTCATAAATTGAAACGTTCAAACTTTTGACAACAGAAGTTAGTCTACAAAAAAGATTTCATAACATATATTGCAAACTGCTAAGTCGTTTTGCGTTTTTTGAAATAATAGTAAAGTGGTACTCCTGTAAGCACCAATAATATCCCAATAAAAGATTGTTGAGGCTGAACCAAGATCGTATTGATTGTTAAGGCAATGGAAAAAAAGAGTAATATCACTGGAAAAAAAGGGTAAGCAACTACCTTTGTCCGAATCATCCCTTTTCGTTTCAGACGCAAAACCGCGAAAGCCAGTAAGCCATAAAACATAAAATTTAGGAAGATGACCATATTGGTGAGGGTATCAAAGGAACCTGAGATCAACATGATACAACCCAGAATCAACATATAAATCAGAGAAATATGAGGTGTTCTGAATTTGGTGTGAATTTTTTTTAAATGGTCGAAAAGGTATCCCTGCTGTGCCATTCTGTAGAATTTTCGAGGAGAAGAAACAATATTACTGTTAAGCGCTCCAAAAACACAAATAATTAAAAGGACGATTAAAAGAATTTTTCCGGAATTACCCAGAAGCGTCTCTGCCACAACAAATGCTCCAATCTCATTTACTCCAATTGCTCTGATTTCCTGAAGACTAAGCACATTCATGTAAGTGTAATTAAGCAATGTATAAACCAATGCAACGAGGGTCAAACCGATTGCAAGAGCCAACGGAAGGTTACGCTTCGGATTCTTGATCTCTCCGGAAATATTGGTAGCTGTTTCCCAGCCATTGTATGCCCAGAAAGCACTAAGCATTGCCGCAAAAAAAGCACTGTAAAATAGCATTCCATCAGGAGCAGTTACAACATGACCAATAGAATTAGAATCTTGTGTTTCCTGTCCCGAATAAGATAATCCAACAATAATCAGAATTCCTATTCCCAAAATTTTGGCGCTGGTTATGACGGAGTTAAAAACACCGCTCTCGCGAGAACCTAATGAATTTATTCCGGTAAGTATGATAATAGCAACAATCCCGATCAGTTTCACACCCGAGTTTTCAAAAGGAAAAATGAAACCTCCGATCGAAAAATCCCTGTAATGGTCAAGCGGTTTGGGGATAGGGATAAAGGAATTAATTACCTCGCCGAACAGGAAGGCGAGGGCGGCAATTGCAGCCGGACTGATGATAATAAAATCCGCCCAGCCGGAAATAAATGCCAGAAAATTTCCATAGGATAGACGGAAATACTCATACAAGCCACCGGACTCTTCGGTAAGAGATGCCAAAGCACTCACA
Source organism: Bacteroidota bacterium (assembly GCA_016868395.1). Taxonomy (GTDB): domain Bacteria; phylum Bacteroidota; class Bacteroidia; order Sphingobacteriales; family Sphingobacteriaceae; genus Daejeonella. The sequence continues at coordinate 1,291 of VGGW01000072.1, forward strand.
GTAAATGCGGCAATTAAACTGATTACTCCGGCAAGAATCCAGGCCATCAGTATGGCAGTTTCACTCAGCCCGGTTTGGGCCATTGGCACTATTTTTTTAAATACTCCGCTTCCAATCACTATCCCGACCACCATCAAGGTACTCGCAAAAAGGCCTAATGTTCTGTTCAGTGACGCCTCGGTTTTTAATTTTTCATTCATAAGCCTCTGTTGGCATTTTCGGTTTAACTATCTTTTTATCAGGAGCAAGATATCCATTTATGAACATATTGGTATTCTATGGCAGGCACAAATAAATTAATCTTGTTTTGTCAGCGAGACCATGCCTTATTTTTCATTCAATTTTCAGTCGTTTCAAACTTAGAATAGAAACTGAATTATTTTATAGAGCTATGATGATAATCATCTCTGTCTGGGGCTAATTAGTCAATTTTACTGGAATGCAGCACCAATTAACATTTCCTTCACCTTAAATACTTGTAATTTTAATCGCTTGTATTGCAGATTTCAGTATTTTTTTCTTTTTTTTGTAAAAAATTTTGAATCACGCTTATTCTATTTAACAATGTATAGTTTAAACTACCAGGCCAATACAGGATCATTAACCCAAACGGGTTACATGAGGGGTATTGTTTGTAGTCATTTCAGGCCTGAGAAGTTAGTCTTGCGTTTCCGACGACCCTTTATGCCACGGACTTGAATCTTGGCATAAACTATTTAGGTAACCGGAACCTTCCTACCGGTAAATCAATCAATCAGAATATTAACAAAAGGAAAGGCTAAAAACGTAGTCTTTTTTCCGATTCAAAATCGGATTTTTTCTTTAAATCAATGAAAGAAAACGAATTTGTTGTCATTCCGGCAACAGAAAAACATATTGAATACGCAACACAGATCTGCGACGAGATGGCAGAATCTGCCAAAGCCCGAGGCACAGGAATAGCCAAAAGAACCCCCGAGTATATAACTTCAAGGATGCTGGAAGGGAAAGCGGTGATTGCGCTGCATAATGATGGAACCTGGGCTGGTTTCTGTTATATTGAAACCTGGAGTCATGGGACTTTTGTGGCTAACTCCGGACTAATTGTAAATCCTCTTTATCGTAATCGTGGACTTGCAAGAATGATCAAACGCGCAGTCTTTAATCTTTCCCGCAAAAAGTATCCAAAGGCCAAAATTTTTGGTTTGACCACCGGATTAGCGGTAATGAAAATCAATTCTGAACTTGGTTATGAACCTGTTACCTATTCTGAACTCACTCAGGATGAAGATTTTTGGAAAGGCTGTCAAAGTTGTGTGAATTACGATATTCTCAAAAGTAAGGACCGTAAAAACTGTATGTGTACCGCTATGTTATGGGATCCTGAAGAAAAAGCCTTGGAAATTGAACGAAAAATGAAAGCGGAAGATGAGCGTTTGAAAATAGAAGCTGAGGAACGTTTAAGCAAAGTTGCGCGTAAGCAAACACTTTTTGAACGTCTTGAAGAAAAATTACGCAATTCATTGAAGACAATTGCGAGCATTGGTGCATTTTTAGTTAAAATTTTACAAAATTAAACGATGAAGAAGAAAGTGGTTTTAGCATTCAGTGGCGGTTTAGACACATCCTTTTGCTGTATTTATTTGTCCAAAGACCGTAACCTGGAAGTCCATTCTGTAATTGTAAATACCGGTGGTTTTTCTGAGCAAGAGCTGAAGCAAATTGAACAACGTGCTTATTCGCTGGGAGTTACTTCTCATGCTGTAGTTGATGAAACATTAAACTATTACGAAAGTTGTATTAAATATCTGATTTACGGAAATGTACTTAAAAATGCGACTTATCCTCTTTCAGTTAGCGCTGAACGTGTAAGCCAGTCTACTGCCATTGCTAATTATGTAAAACTAATAGGTGCTGACTATGTTGCCCACGGAAGTACGGGAGCCGGTAATGATCAGGTTCGTTTTGACATGATTTTCAATATTATGATTCCCGGGGTAGAGATCATCACCCCTATTCGAGATTTGAAATTAAGTCGTGAAGCCGAAATTGACTATTTAAACAAGCATGGTGTTGAATACACCGCTGAAAAGGCAAGGTACTCAATCAATAAAGGTATTTGGGGTACCTCAGTTGGTGGTAAAGAAACGCTAACTTCAAACAAAACCTTACCCGAAGAGGCATGGCCAACACAAGTGAGCCAAACTGAGCCTAGAAAAATTGAACTTGAATTTTCACAGGGCGAACTAATCGGCATCAATGGGGAAATCTCATCTCCTGTAAAAGTCATTCAAAAGTTGCAGGAAATTGCGCAACCATATGGAATTGGCAGGGATATTCATGTTGGCGATACGATTATTGGGATAAAAGGTCGAGTTGGCTTTGAAGCTGCAGCACCAATCATCATCATCAAGGCTCATCATACCCTTGAGAAACATACGTTAACCAAATGGCAGTTAAGCTGGAAAGATCAATTATCAAGTTTCTATGGTAATTGGCTTCATGAAGGTCAATTTCACGATCCGATCATGCGAAATATTGAGGCCTTTTTAACTGATACCCAAAAAACGGTCAGTGGAAAGGTATTTGTGAAGCTTCATCCTTACCGTTTTGAAATTATCGGGATTCAATCAGAGAACGATCTGATGTCCAATAAGTTTGGAAGCTATGGGGAAATGAATAACTCTTGGTCCGGAGAGGATGTAAAAGGATTTTCAAAAATATTTGGTAACCAGACGATGATCTGGCACCGGGTGCATGATAAAAAATAGTTAAAATGGAAACAATCAGAATTGGAATTGCAGGAGGTGCGGGATATACTGGTGGAGAACTGCTCAGAATACTGATCAACCATCCACAATCAGAAGTATGTTGGGTACATAGTAACAGCAATGCAGGTAAGCCGCTGTCTGATATTCATGCTGATCTTTATGGAGATACTAATCTGAAGTTCACAGACTCCATTTCTCAGGATATTGATGTTCTTTTTCTTTGCGTTGGTCATGGTGATGCAAAAAAGTTTTTAGATAGTCATACCCTTGAATCGGGTATTAGAATCATTGATCTTTCACAGGATTTCAGATTAAACCACCAATCTATACATGGCGATAGATCTTTTATTTATGGTTTGCCGGAATTGAATAGGGATGCCATTAAACAAGCTCAACATATCGCCAACCCGGGTTGTTTTGCAACTTGTATCCAATTGGGATTATTACCATTGGCAGCAGCAGGGTTATTGAATTCAGAGATACATATAAATGCCACCACAGGTTCGACCGGAGCAGGACAAAGTTTAAGTCCGACCACACATTTTAGTTGGAGAAACAATAACCTTTCAGTCTACAAAGCGTTTGAACATCAGCATCTGAGTGAGATCTCACAGAGTATCCTTCAATTACAAAATAACTTTGATCAGGAAGTGAATTTTATCCCACAAAGAGGTGATTTCACCCGGGGGATTCTGGCAGCCATGTACACTGAATGTGCGTTGACATTAGATGAAGCCTTCCAACTTTATGAAAATTATTTTAAAGATCATCCATTCACCCATCTAAGCCAAAGGAACATTGACTTAAAGCAAGTAGTGAACACGAATAAAGCCCTGATCCATATGGAGAAACATGGCAATAAATTATTCATTATCAGCATAATAGATAATTTACTGAAAGGAGCCAGTGGTCAGGCAGTCCAGAATATGAATTTAATGTTTGGCATTGGAGAAACGGTGGGTTTGAGGTTGAAGGGAGTAGGATTTTGAGTTATACGTTATACGTCATTTCGTTTTACGTCTAGATTTTGCTCCAATTAAATTGAAGAATAAATAGTAAATGAGGTAAATGCGTTTGATTTTATAATTAATAAAGAAATGTTGGTTTTATTGTCCTTACCGCAAAATAAGTCAATTTTAGGATCCTTCCTGGGAGCCTTAAATTTGTTCATGCAGAATTATAAGGATTTAAAAGTTTGGGCAAAAGCTCACCAACTGACATTAAAAGTATACTTGCTTAGCAAGGGTTTTCCAAAGGAGGAACTTTATAGTTTAACTAATCAATTGCGACGAAGTATCTCAGCGATACCGGCCAATATCGCTGAAGGATGCGGTAAAAATTCACAAAAGGATTTAGAGAACTATTTAAATATAGCCTTAGGTTCGGCCAATGAAGCAGAGTACTTCCTGCTTTTATCCCGTGATCTGGAATATCTCACATTGGATGACCATGATTCTCTGAATGATAATATAAATGAGATCAAAGCAATGTTGATTTCATTAATTAGTAAAGTTCGTAACAAAATTTGAGTTGTATTTATCTTAAACGGTTCTAAAAATTGAGCTGGATCAAATATTTTGAGAATGGCTCTCTCCTTCAATTTAGTACTATTTAAACGTATAACGTATAACATCATACAACGTATAACTCCTACAAGATGAAACTATTCGACGTATATCCCCTGAATAACATAGAAATAGTAAGGGCTCTTAACAGTACCGTTTGGGATGCTGAGGGAAAAAAATATCTTGATCTGTATGGAGGTCATGCGGTAATTTCGATCGGTCATACCCATCCGCATTATGTTAGACGGTTGACGGAGCAGCTCAATAAAATTGGTTTTTATTCTAACTCTGTAATTATTTCACAACAAAAACTACTTGCTGAAAAGCTCGGTAATTTATCCTGTAAGCCTGATTTTCAGCTATTTCTTTGTAATTCAGGCGCAGAAGCGAACGAAAATGCCCTAAAACTGGCATCATTTTATAACAAACGGAAAAAAATTATTGCATTTAAGGGTGCTTTCCACGGCCGTACTTCTCTGGCTGTTGCAGCAACAGACAATCCGAAGATCATTGCTCCGGTCAATGAAACAGATCATGTGACTTTTCTGCCGTTCAATAATGAACAAGCACTGGAAGACGCGTTTAACTCATATGGTAACGAGATATCTTCAGTAATTATTGAAGGTATTCAAGGTGTTGGTGGTATCAGGGAGGCCTCGAAGTCCTTCCTGAAAAAGATAAGAACTCTTTGTGATCAGTATGATGCGGTTTATATCGCAGATTCGGTACAGTGTGGTTATGGACGTACCGGGCAATTCTATGCACACGATTATGCAGGTGTTGAGGCCGATATCTATTCAATGGCCAAGGGTATGGGAAATGGTTTCCCTATTGGTGGGATTTCAATTTCACCCAAATTTGAGCCCTGGTATGGTGAATTGGGGACAACCTTTGGTGGCAACCACTTGGCTTGTGTTGCTGCTCTGGCTGTCCTTGAGGTCATGGAAAAGGATAATCTGATGAAAAATGCCGAGGAAATTGGAAATTACCTCCTCAAAGAACTAAATCAGATCCCACAGATTACTGAGGTTCGTGGAAGAGGCTTGATGATCGGGATTGATCTTTCTGAAAAGTATGCTGAGGTTAAAAAAGATTTACTTTTCAAGCATCATATCTTTACAGGAGAGGCAAAACCGAATGTAATCCGGCTTTTGCCCGCATTAACCATTACCAAGAAAGATGCTGATCAATTTTTGATTGCTTTGAAAGAAGAATTGATTAAATAAAATACGCATATTTTTATGATTATGAATCTGGCACGATTAAAATAACTATTATACCAACAGGGTGTTTTTATTTATTCCCGGCTTTTAGTTTTGGGGGTAAGAACCCTCCGGCATTTAATCATCAAAGGTTCTAACTGACAAATGAAAAACAATAATAAGTAGATGAAACTATTTTCTTCCGTTAATGATGTTGCAGACCTAAAGTCTTTCATTGAACAAGCACTAAACCTCAAAGCAGATCCTTTTGCACATCAATCGCTGGGTAAAAATAAAACGCTCGGCCTGGTTTTTTTAAACCCGAGTCTGCGTACTCGTTTGAGTTCTCAGAAGGCAGCAATGAATTTGGGCATGAACGTGATGGTGATGAATCTAGATAAAGAAGGTTGGGCCTTAGAAACAGAGGACGGCGTGGTGATGAATGGTACAAGTGTTGAACACATTCGTGAAGCCGCGGCGGTAATGGGGCAATATTGTGATATTCTTGGATTCCGATTCTTCCCTAAATTACTGAGTCGCGAAGAGGATTATAGCGAGGCTTTATTCAATAAATTTGTCAAATATAGTGGAGTTCCGGTGATTAGTTTAGAGAGTGCAACTTTGCATCCTTTGCAGAGTTTCGCAGATTTAATCACCATTGAAGAGTATAAAAAAGTGAAAAAGCCAAAGGTTGTTTTAACCTGGGCTCCACATGTTAAATCCTTACCTCAGGCTGTTCCAAATTCATTTTCTGAATGGATGTGTCGAGCACAAGAGGAAGGAATGATCGATTTTGTGATTACACATCCCGAAGGTTTGGAGTTGGCCGATAAATTTACTCCTGGAGCAAAAATTGAATACAAACAAGACATGGCATTAAAGGGGGCAGACTTTGTCTACGTAAAGAACTGGTCATCTTACCATGACTATGGCAAAACGTTTCAGAATGGTGAATCATGGATGATGACGCATCAAAAACTGGAGCAAAGTAATGAGGCTAAAGTAATGCACTGTCTGCCCGTCCGACGTGATTTTGAGTTATCGGCAGAGGTTTTGGATGGACCGCATTCACTAGTCATCCATGAAGCCGCTAATCGGGTTTGGTCTGCTCAAACAGTCTTAAAAAATATGTTGGAGGGTTTATTATGAAAGCTTTGAAGGTGGTCAAGATTGGTGGAAATGTGATCGACCATCCGGAAAGTTTGCAAAAATTTATTGCCGACTTTGCCGCGCTGGAAGGATTTAAAATACTTATACATGGAGGTGGTAAAATTGCCACTAAACTTGCCGAGGATTTAGGAATCAGGTCCCAAATGGTGGAGGGCCGACGAGTGACCGACAAGGAAAGTCTGAAGGTAGTTACTATGGTCTACGCGGGTTTAATTAACAAGAATATTGTAGCCGGTTTGCAACAAAAAGGGTGTAATGCAATCGGTTTATCGGGTGCTGACGGGAATTTAATTCAATCAAAAAAACGACCTGTGAAAGCGATATTTTCCCATGAAAAGAATGAAAGCATTCCCGTTGACTATGGCTTTGTAGGCGACCTAGATGAATCATCGATAGATAAAAAAGGATTAAACCAATTATTGGAGGCTGGCTTTATCCCGGTTTTCTCGGCAATAACACATAATGGAGAGGGACAACTTTTAAATACCAATGCGGATACAATTGCTTCGGCTATGGCTGTGGCTATGGCTAAAGATTATGATACATCCCTGATCTTTTGTTTTGAAAAAGCAGGTGTGTTAAGGGATGTTGAAGATGAATCATCCCTAATTCCGTCGATTGATCCACATTATTACAATGAATTAAAACGTCAGGGAATTATAAATGATGGGATGATTCCCAAATTAGATAATGCCTTTGAAGCTATAAATAAAGGACTAAAAGAGGTTTATGTTGGCAAAGCAGATGCATTGTCAAGCTTAGATAATGGAAATTTCGGTACACACTTAATCAGTACACCATGAAAACAGGAACAAAAAAAACTGCAATACTAGGAAGTGGAAATATTGGATTGTCACTAGCCAAAGGACTCGTCAAAGCTAATTATTGTCAGTCGGCTGATATCACGCTGACCCGTCGGAATGTTCAGCGACTTGATACTGTTTCGGCACAAGGTTTTCAGGTTAGTTCAGATAACTATGCCGCCGCAGCGGGCGCCTCAATAGTTATTCTGGCTGTTTTACCCCAACAATTAGATAATTTGCTCGAACAAATTGATGGATCTATTGATCCGGCAAGACATTTGGTGATCTCAGTTATTTCGGGGGTTAGCTGTGCTGATATTCGTGCCAAATTGGGTAGTAGAGTTCAGGTAGTCAGAGCAATGCCAAACACTGCAATTGCCATTGGTGAATCCATGACCTGCGTGGCCTCTGATAATGCAGAGTCCGAAAATATTGCTGAGGTGACTAAAATGTTTGAAACTGTAGGCTCAGTTATTAAGATTAATGAAGATTTAATGACTGCTGCCACCGCGCTTTGCGCCTGTGGAGTTGCCTTTTTTCTGCGAGCGGTTCGTGCAGCATCTCAGGGAGGGGTAGAAATTGGTTTTCATGCAGATGAAGCATTACGTATGGCTGCACAGACAGCAAAAGGAGCCGCATCCCTTTTATTACACCAAAACAGCCATCCCGAACATGAAATCGACAAAGTAACTTCACCAAAAGGTTGTACAATTGCAGGATTGAATGAGATGGAACACAATGGTTTTAGTTCTTCCCTAATCAAGGGAATTAAATTATCAGCTCTAAAAGCTGGTGAATTATATACTAATGACTAAAGAAAATGGCGGAAAAACTGGTCGATAACAGTGTCAATTTACTTCGGAAATTAATCAGTATTCCTTCCTTTAGCAAGGAGGAAGAAGACACTGCTTCTGTAATTGAACAATTTCTTGAAGATCATGGGGTTAAATCTCATCGATTGATGAATAATGTATGGGCCTTTAATGCACATTTCGATGAAAAAAAACCCACTATTTTACTCAATTCTCATCATGATACGGTAAGACCAAATTCCGGCTACAGTCGAGATCCATTTGCGGCTGATATCATTGATGGTAAATTGTATGGCTTAGGGAGCAATGATGCAGGCGGCTGTTTGGTTTCACTTATCGCAGTCTTTATTCATTTTTACGATAACAAAAATTTAAACTATAACCTCTGCCTTGCTGCGACTGCAGAGGAGGAAATTTCCGGAAAAAATGGTATTGAACTAATCCTTCCAGAATTGGGACAACTTGATTTTGCTATTGTGGGAGAGCCCACCTTAATGCATTTAGCCATTGCAGAAAGGGGATTGCTGGTACTCGATTGTGTGGCTCGCGGAAAGGCCGGACATGCTGCCCGGGAAGAAGGTGAGAATGCCATTTATAAGGCTATAAAAGATATTAATTGGTTCCAAACCTATGAGTTTGCCAAGAAATCTCCTTTGTTTGGTCCTGTAAAGATGAGCGTAACCATGATTGAAGCCGGCTCACAGCATAATGTTGTACCTGCTAATTGTCATTTTACGGTAGATGTAAGAGTGACTGATGCCTACCGTAATGAGGAAGTATTAAAAATTATTAGTCAGAATGTCGATTGTGAGGTCACACCCCGGTCAACTCGTTTAAAGCCATCTTCAATCAGCACCGATCATCCCATTGTACTGTCAGGGATTGCTTTAGGCAGAGAGACTTTTGGTTCTCCTACCACGAGTGATCAGGCATTACTGGATATTCCATCGTTAAAGATAGGTCCCGGGGATTCCGCTCGTTCTCATATGGCCGACGAGTTTATCTATATCGATGAAATCAAAGAAGGTATTGAGCTTTACATAAAATTATTGTCGGATTTGCTATTGTGTTAATAAACTTGAATATTACCTTAGAGCGTTAAAGGGCATTGCTTCGGCCAATGGGTTACAACACGATATTGAATCACACAAATTAGCATCAGGTCAGCATATGAAAGTACTTGATGAGTACATTAGGAATACAGTTTTTTACAGTATTTCAAGGTCCGAGCGAGATTTAATTAAATTAGGGTATTTCACAAATTTAAAAGTAGTTCTATGAGCAAACTCTGGCAAAAAGAAACACAAACTGAAAGGTCTGTAGAAAAATTTACTGTTGGGAATGACCGGGACTTGGATCATCAGCTTGCCGCATTTGATGTTTTGGGCTCACTTGCTCATACCCGAATGTTACAAGAAATTGGTTTATTGGATAGCCGTGATCTTGAACAAATTCAAGCCGGACTCAAACAAATTTTCATTGAAATTCAGGAAGGTAAATTCAGGATTGAAGATGATGTGGAAGATGTACACTCTCAAATAGAGTTAATGCTGACCCGCAGGATTGGTGATGGAGGAAAAAAAATTCATAGCGGCCGGTCTAGAAATGACCAGGTTCTGGTCGATCTCAAATTATTCTTTCGAAGTGAAATTCAGAAATTAGTCAGAAATACCGACATTCTGTTCACTCAGCTAATTGTGCAAAGTGAAGAACATAAAAATAAATTACTTCCCGGTTACACTCATTTACAGATTGCTATGCCCTCCTCATTTGGATTATGGTTTGGGGCTTATGCAGAGAGTCTGGCAGATGATTTAGAGCTTATGCTCGCTGCCTGGAATATTTGCAATAAAAATCCATTAGGTTCTGCCGCAGGATATGGCTCCTCATTTCCACTGAATCGAGCCATGACTACGGATTTATTAGGGTTTGATTCCTTAAATTATAATGTTGTTTATGCTCAAATGGGGCGGGGAAAAACAGAACGAATCTTAGCTCAGGCCATGTCCTCCATTGCAGCAACTTTAGCTAAGTTGGCTATGGACGTCTGTTTATATATTAATCAGAATTTTGCATTTATCAGTTTTCCGGATGAACTTACTACAGGTTCGAGTATTATGCCCCACAAAAAAAATCCGGATGTATTTGAGCTCATTCGGGCAAGATGTAATAAAATTCAAGCTTTACCCAATGAAATTGCCCTCATAATTTCCAATCTGCCATCAGGTTATCATCGTGACTTGCAATTACTGAAAGAGAATCTGTTTCCGACCTTCAGATCACTGAATGAATGTTTGGAAATGACAGGCTTTATGTTACAATCTATCCGAATTAAAGAGGATATACTTAAAGACGAAAAGTACGCGTATTTATTTAGCGTAGATGCAGTGAACGAAGAAGTTCTAAAGGGATTACCCTTCAGAGAAGCTTATCAGAAAATTGGATTAGCCATAGAAAAAGGTGAATTTAAGGCGCTGGGCAGTGTTAAGCACATCCATGAGGGTAGTATCGGGAATCTATGTAATGAGCAAATCACTTCGGCGTTTAAACAGCTTTTAAAGAAATATAATTTTGAAAAAGTTGACCAGGCCCTTGAAGCTTTAATCCGGTAAAAGAATGAGAATAACAGGCTGATTTCCTGTTTAATCGAAGATTTAGAAATGAACGTATCGAAAATAGCGAGTACCCTTGAGGGTTCTGAAATAATAAAAATTGCAGGGCAGATCAATGAATTAAAAGGTAAAGGTGAGCAAATTGCTAACCTGACCATCGGAGATTTTGATTCCACTATTTTTCCAATTCCTGAAGATTTGAAGGAAGGGATTGTGAAAGCTTATCATGCTAATCAGACCAATTATCCTCCTGCCGAAGGTGTGGCAATTTTGCGTGAAAATATTTCGGCTTTCATCAAGGATCGGTTTGGATTGTCTTATAACAGTAAACAAATTCTGGTCGCAGGCGGATCACGCCCCCTGATTTATGGAACTTATATGGCTCTGGTTGATCTTGGAGACAAGGTGATTTACCCAACCCCTTCCTGGAACAATAACCATTATTGCCGTTTCACAGGGGCAAGCCAGATTGTGGTTAAGACTTCGGCAAAGAATAAGTTTATGCCAAGTGCTGATGATATACGACCCTATCTGAAGGGGGCTACTTTATTAGCTTTATGCTCACCGCTAAACCCAACGGGAACCATGTTTGCGAAGAAGGATCTCGAAGAAATTTGTGATTTGGTCATTGCAGAGAATCTGACCCGCAGTCCGGATGAAAAGCCATTGTATATTATGTATGATCAGATCTATTCCCTTCTGACCTTCGGAGATCAAATTCATTTTGATCCGGTTACTTTAAGACCCGAATTGAAAGAACAGGTAATTTATATTGATGGTATATCCAAATGTCTTGCTGCTACTGGGGTTCGCGTTGGTTGGGCCTTTGGTCCGGAACATGTAATTGATAAAATGAAGACTATTGTGGGCCACGTTGGAGCCTGGGCCCCAAAGCCTGAACAAGTTGCAACAGCAAAGTTCCTCACTCAAACGAAGGAATTAAATAATTACCTGACAAACTTTAAAGCAAAAGTTCAAAAAAGTCTGGATACGCTCTATCAAGGCATAATCCAGCTTAAAGCCGATGGTTTTGCCGTAGATGCAATCAATCCGATGGGGGCAATCTATTTAACTGTTAAGGTCGATTATATTGGTAAAACCACTCCCGAAGGAAATGTATTGAAAGATAGTGCTGAAGTTAATTTTTACCTGATCAAAGAAGCTAAAATGGGTATCGTTCCATTCTCAGCATTTGGTACCGATAGTTCTGTAAACTGGTTCAGAGCTTCTGTAGGCGCTTGCTCTCATGAAGATATAGTGCAAATGATTCCAAGACTGCGCACTGCACTCAGTAATTTGAAATAACAAGTATTAGAAGCCGATTTCATAATAGGGAGGGATAAACAATTCAGTTATAATTGGCAGGATAAGCCTTGTAGCTCAGCGAAATCTTACGGGATTTTGGGGTTCGTTTTACTTGTTACTAAAATTCAATTAACCTGAAATCGATAAAAGATCTTGCCTGAGCCTGATTATTTTTCTTAGTTTTTTGAAAGCAGGGCCTATTGCTCTTGGCTTATTCCAGTCCCGTGTTCTGCCCTATTTTTTTGCTGAAAATGGAATCGATATCCTAAAATTCAGTAGTGCAAAAAAGATAGAGC
>VGGW01000073.1 GCA_016868395.1 Bacteroidota bacterium
GGAGCTTCAGTAGCAGACAATGGCCGAGGGGCTGCCTGGGTTTTTATGAAGAATGGAGCTGAATGGATTCTGAAAGGAGATAAAATTTCAGGTACAGGCAGTTCAGAAAATGCAGCCCAAGGCTGGTCGGTGGCCATGAGTGCGGATGGGAACACCGTTTTATTGGGAGCTAAATCAGATAACTATACCCATGGCGCCTCCTGGGTATTCACTTGGTCGAATAGTTCCTGGACGCAAAGAGGGCCAAAATTAACCGGTGTTGATAATGCAGGTATAGCCAATCAGGGTCAGTCAGTCGGATTAAGTGCGGATGGTTCCACTGCCATCATTGGGGGGCATCAGGATAATGATCGGATGGGTGCTTCCTGGATATTTTCCCCCGGACCTAAAATTTCAATCTCACTGACAAATTATAGCAACGAATTTTGTAAAGGGGTAAATAGGACAGTTTTTACTTATGATAAAACGGAAGGCGACCCCGATTTTTACAGTATTATCTGGGATCAGAAAGGTCTTCAGGGAGGTCTGATAAATGTAATTGATCAACCCTTAAACTCCGGTTCAATAGCGATAAACTTACCCGCTACCCTTCCTGACGGCGTTTATAATGGGACATTAAAAGTACTGAATAGCATTAGCCGTGAAAGGAGTACAGGAACCTTATTTACCCTGGTGATTCCAGAGCCTCCCAAAATTTCTCCGATTCTGGGTTCAAGTACTGTGGTTGTCGGATCGACTATAATCCTTTCCACTTCAACAGCCAGTGCTGCAGGAGTCTGGAGCAGTAATGCTCCTGCTATAGCAAGGGTTAATGCCTCAAGCGGACAGGTTACCGGTTTGGTAGAGGGTTCTGTGATCATCACGTATTCTGTAACCAACGCTCAGGGATGCTCTAATTCAGAAAGTTTCAACTTATCCGTTGTTTCAGCATCTTCTCTACCAACGCTAACCTTTCCGCTTATTCCTGAAAAAAGGTATGGTGATGATGATTTTACGCCTGCTGTTTTTAGTGCCGATATGGGTGCTGCATTTCAATACACCAGTGCTAATCCCGCAGTAGCTATCATTACTGCATCAGGACAAGTTAGAATTACAGGAGTAGGCACCAGTTTGATTACCGCTGCCTTGGCATCTGATAATGCGGTGAAAGCCACCCAATTAATAATCGTCAGGCCTAGAGCTTTAATTATTAAAGCAAAGGATCAAAGGCGGGTTTTTGGGGTAGCTAATCCCGAGCTGACTGTGGACTACTCGGGTTTTGTGAGAGGTGAAACGGAGGTAGTTTTGATAGATAAAGTTCGGGTGACCACCCCGGCTACTTTGAGTTCAGCGCCGGGTACTTATCCAATTTTAGCCGATGCAGCCTCGGCAACAAATTATTCGATTGTTTATGAACCCGGTGTATTGACGATCAGTAAGGCTGACCAAATCCTGACTTTTGATTCCATACCAGATAAAATGGAATCGGATCCTGAGTTTCAGTTGCAGGCCAGTGTGAATTCAGGCTTAGCCCTTAATTTTACAAGCAGCGATCCAGCAATTGCCCGAATAGTGAATGGCAACCGGTTGAAGATCAACCAGCCCGGGAAGGTTAGGATTGAAGCTTTTCAGCCCGGGAATGAAAATTATAATCCCGTCAGGGCTTTCCGGGAGTTTACCATATTTCCTGATTTTTTTAGCGTTAGCTCCAATTCTTTTTCACCCAATGGGGATGGAATCAACGATCAATGGCAACTTAATGGATTGGAATCGGATAAAACGGCAGTGGTAGAGATTTTTAACCGTTATGGGCGAAAGGTTTTTTGGAGTATTGGTTACTCTACACCTTGGGATGGATATTTTCAAGGGGTAAAACTACCCCAGGGCACCTATTATTATAAAATTTCAGTCCGGTCCGGAAAACAAGTCGTTTCAGGAGTTGTGACCTTAATTTACTAATCAGGAAAATAACTTCTCCTCATTTTTTCACAAAGAATTTTCTTAAAAGCTTAATTCTGGAATTAAATGGATTTCCCGGAAGTTCGGCATTAATTTCCCTGATTTTTTTAGGTTCTATTCTAATTAAAGTTTAATTTGTTTCCATTATTGATGTATTATCTACAAGATGAAACAAAAGATCCTCTGTTTTGGCGAAATGTTATGGGATATTTTTCCTGACGGCGCTGTTCCTGGTGGAGCGCCACTGAATGTTGCCATAGGATTGAAAAAGTTGGGGTCTCAAGTCTCTATTATGAGTAGTTGTGGACGGGATAATCTGGGAGAAAAGTTAATGGAATATCTGCACCAAAATGCCCTCTCAACTACGTTTGTTCAGCAGAGTGATTATCCAACAGGAGTAGTTCATGTGCAGCTCTCCGAGTCAAAAGATGCCAGTTATGAAATTGTTTTTCCATCTGCCTGGGACTTTATTTTTCCCATGGAGACACCGCCTGAATTTGATGTTCTGGTGTATGGGAGTCTTTGCTGTAGAAGTAAAACTTCTTTCGAAACCTTGCTCTCATTAGTAAACTCAGCTGCTATCAAGATTTTTGATGTTAATTTCCGACCTCCGTTTATTGATCAGTTAATGATTGAACAATTATTGAATCTGGCGGATTTCGTTAAAATGAATGATGAGGAGCTTTTTCAAATCTCGGCTTGGCATGGATTGTATTCTGGGGATTTGGAATTAGCGGCAGATCTGGTTTTTAAAAAGTACTCACTCAAACTGCTGTGCATTACCCGTGGGGCTGAAGGGGCATTTGTACAAACGGCACATGAGAAACTTCATCAGCGTGGTTTTAAAGTAAAAACCAGGGATACAGTCGGAGCGGGGGATGCTTTCCTGGCTGGATTTATTCAAAACTATCTGGAATGTAAACCATTAAAAACCACTCTTGAGTCTGCCTGTCTTTTGGGATCTTGGGTGGCCTCACAGAAGGGGGCAAATCCTCCCTTAGATTTTGAGAATATTGAAAACTTAAGAAAAGAACTTTAAACAGATTTTATTATGGGTAAACATTATTATTTATTTAAGAGTGCGATGGTAGCTTCACTGGCCGGATTTCTTTTCGGCTTCGACACCGTGGTGATTTCAGGGGTTGAACAAACCATACAAAAACTTTGGGGTCTGGATAGTATACTCCACGGGCTTGTGATCAGTATGGCTCTCTGGGGCACTGTCATAGGTGCACTGATTGGGGGGTGGCCTACCGAGTATTATGGAAGGAAAAAAACCTTGCTTTGGATAGGTTTGCTTTATTTTGTTTCTGCCGCGGGATCGGCCTTAACCGATGAGGTGTATTCCCTTATGTTCTTCAGGTTCATAGGGGGGCTCGGAGTAGGTGTATCTACCGTCACGGCACCTATGTTTATTTCTGAAATCTCCCCGCCCAAGTTTAGGGGGCGACTTACCGGAATGTTTCAGTTTAACATCGTATTTGGAATTCTGATTGCCTTCCTGTCTAATTCCTTGCTGGGAGATGTCGGTGAAAATTCATGGCGCTGGATGCTGGGAGTAGAGGCTTTTCCTGCCCTACTGTTTACTCTTTTATGTTTTGGTCTGCCTGAAAGCCCTCGCTGGCTGATTGTTCGTAAAAATGATTTAAAGGCTGGTTTATCCGTATTGAAAAAGATCGGATCTGATTCCACTGAGGAAGAAATCAAACTTTTATATGATCAAATTGTAGCCTCGGCAATTGAAAAACAAGAAGGCAGCAGGATCTTTACCCGTCGACTGCTGAAACCTGTTTTACTCGCCTTTTTCATTGCCTTTTTTAATCAGCTTTCAGGTATCAATGCCATCCTTTATTTTGCTCCGCGTATTTTTGAAATGGCCGGACTTGAGTTACAGGCTGCTCTTTTGCAATCCGTTGGGTTAGGGATAATCAATTTGATTTTTACTTTTATTGGATTATGGCTGATTGACAGGCTGGGTAGAAAGAAATTACTGTATATCGGATCTTTTGGATATATCGCTTCACTGGGATTAACGAGCTGGGCTTTTGCTTCTGGTAATCTAAGCCTGGTTCCTGTTTATATATTTGCCTTCATTGCGGCCCATGCTATGGGTCAGGGTGCTGTAATATGGGTGTTTATCAGCGAGATTTTTCCAAATCGTCAAAGAGCATTTGGCCAGTCACTGGGTAGTTTCACGCATTGGTTTTTTGCGGCTTTGTTGACACTGGTTTTCCCATTAATGACAGAAGTGTTAAAACCACCTGTCATTTTCGGGATTTTTTGTGGAATGATGATGCTGCAGCTGGTTTGGGTGTTCTTTTTTGTTCCTGAAACTAAGGGTATATCATTAGAAGAAATAGAAGAGCGGATGAAAGTTAATTCGTAGAGGTATTGGAGTATTAGTCTTTTGCTTCGCTGCGCTCGCAATGACAAGTCGCTGCGCTCACCATGGCAGCTAACCCCTACAGTCCTTTGTTAATAGTCATTGCGAGGAGGCACGACGAAGCAATCTCATGATGTTAATAGTAAAAGTCTAATTACAATCATTTGTTGTTAATATTGGATTTCATTTAGTGAACGGTATTTGATGTCGTGTTGATGGTTTTAGTCAACGGGCGGAAGTGGCCTGGCAGGTCTGATCAACCCTGCCCGGCATCCTATATCAGAATACTTACAAGTTAAAGTCTACATTTTTCTTAAATTCGCTCCATATAACAGTTACCTTGGCAAAACCTATACTCGTACTAAAATTTGGAACTGCATCAATCACCAGCAGCGATGGGGAGCTTGATGAGTTGGTGATTCAGGAAATTGCCCGTCAAGTAGCATTCATACAAAAAGATTATAATCTGGTGATCGTTTCATCTGGGGCGGTTGCTGCCGGTAAAAGATTTCTTAAAAACTACAGCGGCACACTGAACGAAAAAAAGGCGGCAGCATCCATAGGTAATCCACTATTACTAAATACCTACGCCAGGTATTTTTCATCCCATGGCATAGCCATTGCCCAAAGTTTATGCGAACGGCATCACTTTTCAAATCGGGATCAATTTCTTCAGCTCAAGCGCACATACGAGGAGTTGTGGAATAGTGATATCATTCCGATTGCGAATGAAAATGATGTGGTCAGTAATTTAGAGCTGAAGTTTTCAGACAACGATGAACTAGCTACCCTGATAGCCGCCGGCTTTGGTGCTTCCCAGCTATTATTCAGTACATCAGTACCCGGTGTTCTTGACAGCTCGGGCATGGTTATTCCGGAGTTGGATACATCGGATAAAAAAGTACTATTGCTTGCAAATAAAGAAAAATCATCTTCCGGTTTGGGTGGTATGACCTCCAAATTGAATTTCGCCCGTTTGGCGAATCAAATTGGAATTCGGGTGGTCATATTTGGAATCAGAACTGATAATGGGATATTGAAGGCTCTGGATGGAAAAACCGGGACTTTATGTTTACCTCAGAAAAGTACCTTGCCTGCTCGTAAAAAATGGCTGGCAAGCGGAAGTTTAGTTCGTGGGCGTATACAGATTGATTCAGGTGCCTATAAGGCTTTGTTGAAACGTCATAGCTTACTGGCAGTTGGAATTAAAGTGGTGCTAACTAATTTTGAGAACGGGGAGATTATTGAAATCCTTGATGAGGAAAATAATGTAGTGGCTGTCGCTAAATCTAAAATTGATTCGGCAATGCTTGTTGGTGACACCAAAATGAAGAATCTTGAGGTGGCACACGCAGATAATATAGTTTTATTATAAATTGTAATCATGGAATCCATACAATCTCTTCTTGAACAAGCCTCAGTGGCAACAATCGCTGTGAAGGCTCTTAGTGATGACAAGAAGGAAGAAATACTCCGATTACTGGCAGCAAATCTCAGAGCGAACATCAGTACTATTCTTGCCGAAAATAAGCTGGACCTGGATCGTATGCCGGATACTGATCCTAAAAAAGACCGTCTTCTATTGACTTCAGCCAGAATTGAGGATTTAGCCAAAAGCGTAGAAGACATTGCAGGTCTTCCTGACCCGAGTAATCGTTTGCTCTCTGAGAAGATTTTGGATAATGGCCTTTTAGTACAGAAAATTACTGTTCCTTTGGGTGTTGTTGGAGTCATTTATGAATCTAGACCTAATGTAACCGTTGACGTTGCTGCGCTGTGCATCCAATCGGGAAATGTATGCCTTCTCAGGGGTGGTACAGATGCGTTTTATACAAATACTTACCTTGTGGCTATAATTCAAGAGGTTCTGGCTGCATTTGATCTGGATGTGAGCATTGTTCAGTTACTCCCGGCCGACCGGAAATTTATGCCTGAGTTGCTCACTGCAACGAAATATGTGGATATTTTAATTCCAAGGGGCTCACAACAATTAATTGATTATGTCCGTGAGCATGCTTCCGTTCCGGTGATTGAAACCGGTGCAGGTGTTTGTCATACCTATGTGGAAGCTTCTGCCAATCCCGTTACGGCAGCAAAAATCATAACGAATGCGAAGGTTACTAGACCGGCAGTTTGCAATTCGCTGGATACAGTGATTGCCGACCGAGAAATTCTTGAACCCTTATTGATGGAACTGGCACCGGAACTGGAGGCTTATCAGGTGGAAATCTTCGCAGATCCCGAGTCTTACTCGGTTTTGAAAGGCTTAAGTTACCCTTTCCTTATAGAAGCGGTGGAGGAAGATTTCGGGCGGGAGTTTTTGGATTTTAAATGCTCGATAAAGACTGTTGGAAATTTTGAAGAAGCCATGAAACATATTCGTAAGTTTTCTTCCAAACACTCAGAAGCGATTGTGTCCGGTAATCTGGTATTTTGTGAGCGTTTCCTTCATGAGGTAGATGCGGCAGCAGTTTATACCAATGCATCCACCCGGTTCACTGATGGCGGAGTTTTTGGTTTGGGCGCAGAGATTGGTATTTCAACCCAGAAGCTACATGCACGGGGCCCCTTTGCACTGGAGAAACTTGTGACTGAGAAATGGATTGTAAGGGGACAAGGACAGGTTAGATAGTTTTAATTGATTATTGAAAAAATGGAAGCATAAAAATTACCCTGACCGCGTACGATCACCATTTATACTAAGAAAAAATTAAGTCATTTAGACTATTGTCACTCTTTGTTCTTAAGTCTGAAAACAATAGTTTTGAGACCTGTCAGCTTTAGAACTCTGTGAATAATCTCCTTTTCTCCTTCCACAACGTAAGCATCCGCCAATACAATTCCCTGGTTTTTGAGGGTCTCGATTTTGAGTTTGAAAGGGGGCAGAACTGGGCTCTGGTCGGCAAAAGTGGTTCAGGAAAAAGCACTTTTCTGGATTTTATCATGGGGAAGGCCTCGATGGCGAGGGGCGAGGCCAGCTTTCCGTATTTTGACTGGTATTTAAATGAACATCATCGGGATGATCTCTATTTTAATAAATTCAAGCTTATCGCGCATGTTTCTGCACGGCATGAGTTTCGAAATCTTTCAAATACAAGCGAATTTTACTATCAACAGCGTTTTAATTCCTGCGATTCCGAAGATGCGGAAACAGCAGGAAATTATCTTTCTGCAATAAAAGTAGTTCAACCCGGAGGTTTTTGGACTTACCAAAAGGTTACCGAGCGACTGAGACTTTTACCTTTGCTTAATAAGCAGTTAATCAAACTTTCGAATGGGGAGACTAAACGCTTGCTGATTGCTTCGGCATTGATCAGAAATCCTGTATTGTTATTACTTGATAGCCCCTTAAATGGACTTGATGTTGAGTCCCGGCAGGATTTTAATGAACTGATTCGGGAAATTTCTGATTCGGGAATCAGTATCCTGATGGCTACAACGCCTACCGAAATACCCGATGCCATTACCAATGTTGCAATACTTGATCAGGGCAGTATCCATGCCTATGAAGCAGATCAATTCGATCCCGGTAAACTCCTATTTGGTTCTTTAGAAAGTATCGATCAAAATGAATTGCTCAGTTTACTTTCGAATTCGAAATGGCCGATCTACCAAACCATCATTGGAATGGAGAATGTCAGCATCAACTATGGAAAAAATCGGATACTTGATCAGGTCAACTGGCAAATCAAACATGGTGAACGCTGGATGCTGACCGGACATAATGGTGCCGGGAAATCAACTTTGTTGAGCTTGATTAATGGGGATAATCCGCAGGCATTTGCCAATAAAATCATACTATTTGATCAGCTAAAGGGTTCCGGAGAAAGTATCTGGGAAATAAAGAAGAAGATTGGCTATGTCTCTGCAGAATTATTTCAATATTTCCCAACCGGAAGTACCTGTCATCAAGTCATCGAATCTGGTTTTGATGATACTTTAGGTCTGTTTCGGGTATCCAATAAATCCAAAGCTGAGGCTTCTTTATCTTGGATAAAACTTTTGAGAATTGAAGATTATGCCGCTAAGGTGTTTCGGAATGTTCCGATAAGTGTTCAGCGAATTGCTCTATTGGCCAGAGCCATGGTCAAATGTCCGGTTTTATTAATCCTGGATGAACCCTGCCTCGGACTCGATTTTGCCCAGCAGCAACACTTTAAAAATCTTATAGAAGAAATCTGTTCCATCAGTGATCTAAGTCTTATTTATGTTAGCCATTATCAGGAAGAAATGCCTTCATGTATTACACATTCAATAAACCTGGAGCATGGGAAGGTCGTTTAGATGAGGACTAATCCATTCGCTTTAGCCTCAAAGTTTTAAAATTAGTCAGTCGTGCAACCAGTAAAAGCAATTGGAGAAGCCCTTTTTCACTATTTCAGCTGATTCCCGGCTAATTCACAGATAAATTACGCATGGCTTCTGAATCCTATCCAAAAAATTTCTAATTTGACTTGAATTTCTATCACTTTTTAAATTAGATAAATGAGACCGGATCCAAGCTCGCCCGAATTAGCAGATGATGTTCAAGTCAGTCCTGAAAAGAAGAATAATTTATTCTTAGTAATTGTAGCATCCTCAGTGGGTACATTGATTGAATGGTATGATCTTTTATTGGCAGTTATTATGGCTAATGTATTATCCATGCAGTTATTCCCTGAGGGAGGGAATAATTTCGTTGAAACACTAGGCATTGTTGCTACAACCTATCTGATTAGGCCATTTGGATCTTTGTTATTTGGAAATTTTGGAGATAAGGTTGGACGAAAATATACTTTTTTGGTATCTCTGTTGTTAATGGGTGGAGCAACATTTTTAATAGGATGTATACCCACCTTCGCGCAGGCGGGTTGGGTATCACCAATTTTATTTTTAATACTGAGGTTGATGCAAGGATTAGCCATCAGCGGTGAATATTCCGGAGCCATTATTTATGTTGCGGAACATTCACCTGAGCATAAGAGAGGGTTTTATACCGGATTTATTCAAACCACTTCCTCCTTTGCCTTGATTTTAGGTTTAACAGTGGTCTTGATTACCAAAGGCCTAATGTCAGAAGAGAGTTTCAACGCTTTCGGATGGAGAATTCCATTTCTTTTCAGTGCGATTTTGGTAATTGCAAGCTATTATATCCGTCGCAGACTCCATGAAAGTCCGGTATTTGCCAAGCTGAAAAGCGAAGGTAAAACCAGCAAGTCGCCGGTTAAGGAAACATTCAAAACCAAGAAGAATATAGGATTAATTTTGAGTGCTGTTTTTGGTGGTAATGCAGCCCAAAGCGCCATTATGCAGGTCAATCAAATAATTACCCTCTTTTTTCTTCAAAGAATAGTGAAGTTGCCCGATTCAACCGCTTTGCTAATCATGGCGGCAGGAATTCTTTTAGCAAGTCCATTCTTTCAAATTTGTGGGGCGATAAGCGACCGCATCGGGAGGAAGAAAGTAATGTTGCCCGGAATGATTTTGGGATTGATTGTTATTCCGGTCATGTTCTATTTATTTCTTGAACTGGGAAATCCTCAAAGGCTGAACGCTACTCAGTATATCGATACCCAAACCACAGTTATTTTCATTGGATTGGTTTTTATGCTCACAATTTCAGGAACTATGGTTTATGGACCAATGGGGGCTTTCTTAATGGAAATGTTCCCTACCCAAATCCGATATACCAGTATGGGATTTGTATATAATGTTGGTAATGGTGCAATTGGGGGGTCTACTCCTGTAATTACTGAACTTATAAAATCTTCTGTCGTCATTGGATTTGCACTCTCTTCTTTTGTGGGGCTTGCCTATCCTTTAGCTTTGATATTGATCGGAATTATAGTCAATATTTTATACGTTCCTGAGACCTATAAAAATAAACTGACTGATTAAAGCCCATACTTAAATCCTGTTAAATGGCAAATATTTAAGCAAATGCAAGGTTTTGAGCAGTTTAGGCCTTTCTGGACTGGATTGACTGGCATCGTGGGGGCATGCACCTTCGCTTGATTACTCAACCCTCATCAAGGACGGTTAAAATGTACAGTTTTTTAAGGTTTGCGGAAAAACTATTGTTCGTCCGGGAAAGAAGAGAGATTCTATTAAACCGTTAATCCGGGAATTGTCTTTTATCAATTCCTGGAATTAGTCTGATGGCATTCTTAAAATAAACTTTCTTTAATACCTCATCACTCAATCCCAAGCCATACATTTTCCAGAAGGCATGATACTTTTTATGGTAAGGAAAATATTCGTCTTCTGTTTCAAGTACTCTGAAATAGGTAGTATACTCTGAAGGAACCCAGTTATCTTTACCGAACAGAATCCGATCCTGATATTTTTCAAAGAAAATTTTTGCTCTTCTGGGTTGGCGTCCAATTTCGGCAATGATGGCTCCAAATTCGACGTTCATGTTCGGATATTGATCAAGCAAGATGCCGAGGAAATCTAAATTATTTGCATACCATCCGAAATGGGCAATGATAAATTTAGTCCGTGGATTGTTTTTAATCAGATTATGTTGCTGTTTAATTAATTCCTCCCAGGAAAAACCATCACTTGCGCTTCTATTTCTGCCGGGTTGGGTTAATAGCTCTAACCAGCGCTCATTTTGTTCGTTGGGTTCCTCCCAGAATTGCTTGGGATCTGCGGAATGGATCAGAACAGGTATTCCCAAATCAGCACATTTTCCCCAGATTGGTTGGAGCCTAGAATCATCCACTGTGACGAGAGAGCCTTTATTGTCTCTAACTGAAAATCCGAGGCTTTTAAAAATTTTAAGACCTTGAGCACCTGCTTTTACATCATCTTCAATCTCTTTCGCAGCTTTTGTACCATAGTCACTATCACCAATTCCTGAAAAAGTTGGATTCGCAAAAACAATAATTCGTCCGGGTTGAGTAGATTTTGCATTTTTTACGGAAGAAGCAAGGAAATCACCGTTTCGACCACTTAAGTTAACCATTATTCTCATGTTAAGCTTATCCATTTCTGTTAGTAGTGCTTTGATATTTTGATTTGGCATATTTCCCTGATGGTTATGAACATCTATGAATGGGAATTTGGCCTTAGTTACAACATGCTCCGGAACAACCAAGGAGGAGGGTGGGTTATAGGTCTCGAAATCTATTCTGCCTTTATTATTTTGTGCAAGTCCGCACTGACTGAATAATAGAAAAGTTGCCAGGTAAATGGATTTTAATTTGAACATGGTTATTTTGATAAGAAATTATTACATGAAAATACTACAAATAGCCTTATATCGCAGCTTCATTTCGATAGAAATGCGAATTAGGTTGTTTTATGAATCTGTTTTAGTTATTCTCCCCCTTACTCGGGGTTTTTATCCTACCAGTTCCTCCCTTCAATTGGCACAAAAAATTGTTCCCTTTGGATAGATCAGATGCTTAAAATTCGTCATTTCATGATTTTTGAAGACTCATCCAATAAAATTCTAAAAGTTTCAGGCGCAAGTATCCTCCTATACTCAATTTGAATATCAACTCTTAGAGCGCTAAGTGGTGCATTCGCTTTGGCCAGGCCGTTCGTTTGAGAATGAATTATTGAGCTGGAAAGGAATAGAATAAGGAATGGGAATCTAAATAAGGATGGGATTATACTTATTGTTAGCACACGTTCGTTATAAGGAAGATTAAATAATATGCTTTTAACGGATTTCATGCTTCTCCAAACGCATATGATTTGATTTTGGAAAGCAATACCCGTGTGTTATCGCTTCGTGCAGTCCTTTCCTCCGGAGTATTTCCGGCATGAAATTGAACCTTATTTCAGATGATCCATAGCCGGCAGATACCTCCTTCGGCAAGGTTTAGTTTACCCGATGCTGTTTTTCATCGGGACAGGCAGCCCGCTAATAGCAGCACAGGCCCTGAAAAGCAAACCCGGGTGGCAGCTCTATCTTTTTTGCACTACTGAACTTAGGATAATAAATTAATTTCCCGCAAAAAATTAGGGCATAACACGGAACCATGAGCAAGAGACCCTGCTTTCCAAAAACTGAGCAAAATCATCACGATAAACTTAGCCTGGAAAGATGTACTATCGATCTCAGTGTATTATTAGGGTTCAAAATTTTTATTTATCAGGCAATGCAAATGTTACGACATATCCTGCAGGATTTTCTGAATCGCCACCAACTGAGATAGCAACATATTGTTTGCCTTTACTCCAATAGGTTGAGGGATTTGCGTTGGCGATGCCCGGTAAGGTAGTTTCCCAAACCTTTTCGCCTGTTTTTTGGTTAAAAGCCCTGAATTTTTTATCGCGTGTGCTCCCTATAAAGAGTAAGCCTCCTTTGGTCAACAATGGGCCGGCTGAGCCACTTGCTCCGGTTTCGGGAGCCCCGGGAAGTTGTCCTTCCGGCTGATTGCCTAAAGTGACTGACCATTCAAATTCACCGGAATTCAAATTAATGGCATGCAATTGTCCCCATGGTGGTTTTATTCCCGGGCGACGTTGATTATCTAAAAATTGCCCGTAAGCAGTTAAATTTAAGTATTTATCTTCTTTTGGAGTGCTGATTCCAGCTCGGTTTGCTGCTTCATTTTCCTGGATTTCTTTTAAGAAACTTTGTTCTCGGGATGGCCGCGCAGTTGAAGACTCCTTATCAAAGAGATAGGAAATAATCGCCTCTTCTTTACCGGCAATTACACTGGCAAAAGATGGCATTTTACCTCCTCCCCGTTTGATTTTATTTAAGGCATCTTCGCGACTTAATCGGGTTTCGATAGCAATAAGAGAAGGATTTCCGGATTCATCACCATTTTTATCGGCCATATGACAACTGATACAATAGGTCGTATAAAGTGCTTTCCCTTGATTGAAAAATGAAAGGTTGGCGCTTTCATTTTCAACTACTTTTTTCATGGTCGCAATCTCAGGTGAGTCATTCGATTTGACATAAATTATTCCATTGACAGGATCAACTGTTCCACCTCCCCAACTGGAGCCACCACGGCTGCCCGGTATCATAAAGGTTCCCTGTAGGGATGGAGGTGTGAAAGGACCTTCGTATCGGAAAGCATTGAAACGCATCATTAGGGAATCATGTGAGTCCTTAGAATAGTTGCTGATATCATTTTTTGTAATAAACTGACGGGAATAAGGTGCCGGTTTTGTAGTTAAAGGTTGTGTTGGCCAGGCCTCCTCACCGGGAATGTCTGATGCAGGAACCGGGCGTTCTTCAATTGGGAAAAGGGGTTCGCCGGTATCACGATTAAACGTATAGATGTAGCCAAGCTTGGAGGTTTGAGCAACTGCGTCAATCTTTTTTCCTTGATGAACCACAGTAATCAGATTTGGCGGTGCCGGCAAATCATAGTCCCAAAGATCATGGTGAACAGTTTGAAAATGCCATTTGTACTTACCGGTAGCC
>VGGW01000074.1 GCA_016868395.1 Bacteroidota bacterium
TTACTATTTGATTTTTATAAAAGTCAAATAATTGTCTAAAATTATTAGTGTGGTCCAGACCGCCAGATTATATTTGTAGCTACACGTAAATCATTAATTCGTTGATTTACAGCATTAAATAGTCTTAATTAAATTTTCAGATTAAAGCAAATCATCAAATATAAAGTGTTTTCGTGCGCAGTTTTGTGCGCAATCTAGCAATAAATTTTATGAAGAAGAAAGCAATAATTGTAAGCGGTTATTTCAACCCAATCCATAAAGGGCATATCGAATATTTTAATAATGCCAAGGCAAATGGGGACTATTTGATAGCTATTGTAAATAGTGACTATCAAAGAGCTTTGAAAGGGTCCAAAGAATTTCAAAACGAAGACGAAAGAGTTTTTATAGTTTCCAACATCAAAAGCGTAGATAAAGTTTTTTTATCAATTGATCAAGATAGAACCGTCTGTGAAACAATAAGGCTTATTTATCAACAACTATTTAATGATTTTGAATTAGCGTTCGCTAATGGTGGTGGTCAAAATAATAATTCAATACCTGAAGTACCAGTTTGTAAAGCTTTAGGAATTGAATTAATTGATGGAATGGGCGAAGAAATTCAATCATCTAGCTGGCTGTTGAATCTATAACTTTGAAAAGTTTAATTATAAATTTATGAAAAAAGATTTAATAGTAATTCCAGCAAGGTACAACTCAAAGCGTTTGCCTGGAAAGCCTTTAATTTTGATAAACGATATACCATTATTAGATAGAGTTGTAAGTATTGCAATGCAAGTTAAGTGCCAGGTTGATAACATTGATGTGTTAGTTGCCACCGATTCTCTTGATATTGCTGAACATTGTAAAAAGATTAAAGTAAATTTTATAATGACGGAATCAAATGTTGCATCAGGTACCGAAAGAGTTTATTTAGCGTGTAAAGAATTAAGTTATTTGCCAAATTTTATAATTAATTTACAAGGAGATGCCCCGTTTGTCAATCCAAGTCAAGTTGTGTCACTAATAAATAAAGCGCGGAATAATAATTCTAATGTGACAACTACGGCCTATCAGTTAAGTTGGCAAAATTTAGATACTCTTCGAGAAAGGAAGAAAAGTTCCCCATTTAGTGGAACTACATGTACTATTGATAATTTAGATTATGCAATTTGGTTTACAAAACAAATCATACCTTCCATTCGAAATGAAGAAACTGTTCGTTTAAAAAATCCCAAATCTCCAGTTTATCAGCACCTAGGGCTGTATTGTTTTAAATTCGATGCGTTAAGAAAATTCTTTCAGTTTAAAGCTGGAAGATATGAAGAACTTGAAGAGCTAGAACAACTTAGGTTTATTGAAAATGGAATAAAAATTTTGGTGGATATTGTTGAAGAAACAAATTTTTCAATGTCAGGAATCGATAGCCCTAATGATGTAATTGTGGCAACTCAAATTTTAAAAAAATTTAAAGATCCATTTGTTGAATGGGATAATTAAGTATGAATTTATATGTTGTAAGGCATGGGAATACTTTTTTAGAAAATCAAGTTCCTGTTAGAATTGGCCAAAAAACTAATTTGCCTTTAGTTGAAAGTGGCGTAAATCAAGCTTTAGAGCTTGGCAAATATTTTTTAAGGGAAAAAATTATTTTTGATCTTGTATTTTGTTCTTTTTTAGATAGAACTAAACAGACGGCAGATTTAATAATGAATTATCAACCATTTCGAATTTTACCAATTCAAGATGTTTTATTTAACGAAATTGATCACGGAATTGATGAAGGGAAATCAGACACTGAAATTAAATTAAGAATTGGGGAAAAAGCTTTATTTGATTGGGATCGATATGGGATTGTTCCTGAAGGTTGGATAGTAGATGAAGAAAACAGAAAAAAGGAGTGGAGAATTTTTATCAATAAATATAAAGATAAGTTTGAGAATATATTGGTAGTTACTAGTAATGGATCTGCCAGATTTTTATTAAAATCCTTTAATTTTTCAAATGATATTCCAAATTTAAAGCTACAGACAGGGTCATTTTCTAAAATAAATTTTCAAGACGAAAATCGGGTAGTCATAAAACAATGGGATAAAAGACCTTAATGTAACAGTTGCTAATTGCAATGTACTCCATGTAAAGCATTTTAATTACTTAAGTCCCTGCTTTCATTGAATCAAAGTTTGTCTGTATATCGGTATAATAGATAATAAATATCCCAATTATTAAAAAACGCGTTTTAAAGTTTAATTGGAAGAAAATACGAATCATTTTTAAAGGCATAGGTGCCTATGATGATTAATTAGCCATAAGAAAAAAATTATTAATATTTCAAAATTTATAAAAAATGAAAATTAGCACTAAGACAAAGGAGTTTGAAATTGCCAACGATAAAGAAATTACCTTTATAGTTGGTCCTTGTGTCATTGAAAGTAGGGAATTTGCACTAGAAACCGCTGGGTTTCTCAAAGATTTGTTTGATAATTTGGGGGCGAATTTTATTTATAAATCTTCCTTTGATAAGGCAAATAGATCTTCTATAAACTCATTTAGGGGTTTGGGAATTGATGAAGGATTGTCAATTTTAGACGAGGTAAAAAATAAATATGATATACCCGTTTTGACGGATGTGCACGATATTGATCAAATTGATAGAGTTGCTTCAGTTGTAGATTATATTCAAACCCCTGCATTTCTTTGTAGGCAAACCGATTTTATTAAAAAGGTTTCCCAAACAAATTTACCTGTTAATATTAAAAAGGGTCAATTTATGTCACCTCTTGAGATGGAGAATGTTTTAAAAAAAGCGATAAGTACTGGGAATAAAAATATCTCACTTTGTGAGAGGGGAACGACATTCGGTTATGGCAATTTGGTCGTGGATATGAGAGGTTTAGCAATTATGAAAAATTTTGGAAACCCGGTAATATTTGATGCAACACATTCAGTTCAATTACCTGGTATGGCGGGTGATGCAAGCTCAGGCCAAAGGGAGTTTGTTGAAACCCTAGCTATGGCTGCTACAGCTGTTGGAATTGCGGGTATATTTATAGAAAGTCATCCAAACCCAGATTTAGCCCTATGTGATGGTCCTAATATGGTCCCATTTAGGGGTCTCAAGAATTTAATTAGCAGAATTATGGATATTGATAACTTAATAAAATCATAATATTTATGAAAAAGCATCTCACGATTTACATTGGGTATGATTCCGTTGAAAGTGTTGCATGGCACACTCTAGTTCATTCTATTTATTCTCATGCATCTCAGCCTGTTTCAATTGTCCCTTTAAATTTAAATAATTTAAAAGGAATCTATACTAGGGAACGTGACCCTAAGCAATCAAACGATTTCAGTTTCACAAGATTTTTAGTTCCATATCTTAATAATTACGACGGTATGGCTATTTTTATGGATTGCGATATGTTACTTAGGACAGACATTTATAAAATATTTGATGAAATTGATAATCTAACTGAAAAAGCGGTTTATGTGGTAAAACACGATTATGAAGCAAAAGAAGGATTGAAGTATTTAAATACTGTTCAATATAGCTACCCTAGAAAAAACTGGTCGTCGTTTATTTTATGGAATTGTAACCATACTTCAAATAGAAAAGTCACTTCGGATTATGTCAATTCCGCTTCCGCTATGGAATTACATAGATTTCTTTGGTTAGAGGATAGTGAAATTGGAGAATTGGATGTAAGATGGAATTGGTTGGTAGGAGACTATTCTAATCCTCCATCTGATGTTAAAAACATTCATTGGACTCTGGGGGGGCCTTATTTTAATGAGTTTAAAGATGTTGATTTTTCAGAGGAGTGGTCTAATTCGTTTGAAAAAATGAAAAATTGTGACCAAAGATAAAATTTCAACAATTTTTTAGACGTTTGAAAAGGTAGTAAATTTTTATTGTTATATAAATTTAATGAACAATTATATCTAAGTGAACCCAATAATGAAAAAAGCAATAGTTACAGGAATTACAGGTCAAGATGGTGCTTATTTGGCGGAGTTTTTATTGAACAAAGGGTATGAGGTTCACGGAATAAAGAGAAGATCCTCTTTATTTAATACTCAAAGAATCGATCATATTTATGAAGACTCACATACTCCGCACAGACATTTTCATCTTCACTATGGTGACCTAACCGATAGCTCTAACTTAATTAGAATTATTCAGGAGGTTCAACCTGACGAAATTTACAATCTAGCTGCAATGAGTCATGTGCATGTAAGTTTTGAGGAACCGGAATACACAGCGAATGCAGATGGAATAGGAACATTAAGAATTTTAGAGGCGGTCCGTTTATTAGGATTAATCAACAAAACAAAAATATACCAAGCATCTACTTCGGAATTATATGGCCTAGTCCAAGCAGTTCCCCAATCAGAAACTACACCATTCTATCCTCGTTCACCTTATGCTGTTGCAAAGCTTTATGCTTATTGGATTACAGTAAATTATAGAGAAGCGTATAATATGTATGCTTGTAATGGTATTTTATTTAATCACGAGTCGCCCCAAAGAGGTGAAACTTTTGTAACTAGAAAAATTACAAGAGCAACAGCAAAGATTGCATTAGGAATGGACAATTGTTTATACTTGGGAAATTTAGATGCTAAAAGAGACTGGGGACATGCTAAAGATTATATTGAAGGAATATACTTAATATTACAACAAGAAAAACCTGAAGATTTTGTTTTAGCAACAGGAATTACAACCACAATTCGTGATTTTGTAAAAATGAGTTTTGCAGAACTAGGAATCGAACTAGGATTCAGAGGAAAGGATGAAGCAGAAGAAGGTTACGTTGTAAAAAACAATGGCGAATACGAGCTAGAAACAGGCAAAATAGTTGTTAAAGTGGATCCTAAATACTACAGACCAACTGAAGTTGATTTATTAATAGGTGATCCAACCAAAGCAATGACTAAATTAGGGTGGAAACCAAAGTATAACTTAGCAGCATTGGTTAAAGAAATGGTGGCAAGTGATGTTTCCTTATTTAAAAAGGAATTATATATTAAAGAAAGTGGATTATAAGTATGAAACAAACTGCTAAAATATATATTGCTGGGCACAGGGGAATGGTTGGTTCTGGAATAGAACGTAAATTACGAAGGGAAGGATATAATAACATTGTTGTAAGAAATTCAAGTGATTTAGATTTAAGAAACCAGCAAGCAGTAAATGATTTTTTCAAAATTGAAAAGCCAGATTATGTAATTCTTGCAGCTGCAAAAGTGGGTGGTATTTATGCAAATAATGCTTTTAGAGCAGAATTTATTTATGACAACTTAATGATTGAAGCTAATATTATTCATGCAGCTTATTTGACAAAAGTAACTAAACTATTATTTTTAGGGTCTTCATGTATTTATCCGAAAATGGCACCACAACCACTAAAAGAAGAATATCTATTAAGTGGGTATTTAGAGCCATCTAATCAGCCATACGCAATTGCAAAAATTTCAGGTATCGAAATGTGCGATAGTTATAGGTCTCAATATGGATGTAATTTTATCTCTGCAATGCCTACTAATTTATATGGTACAAATGATAGTTATCATCCTGAAAATTCACATGTCCTCCCTGCGTTGATTCGACGAATAGTTTTGGCAAAAAAGAATAATGAGCCCTTTGTTACTGTTTGGGGTACAGGTACTCCAAGGCGAGAGTTTTTGCACGTAGATGATTTATCTGATGCTTGTTATTTTTTGTTACAAAACTATAATGAAAGAAGTCCAATTAATATTGGAAGTGGTATTGATGTTTCTGTTAAAGAATTGACAGAGTTGATAGTTAAAGAAGTAGGTTATACTGGCGAACTAATTTTTGATAGCAGTAAACCTGATGGAACCCCAAGGAAACTAATGGATGTATCTAAATTAAAACGACTAGGTTGGTCATATTCAATTGATCTTACTACTGGGGTTCGAAAAACAATTATTGAATTTTTAAAATTAAATAATGAATTTGTTTAATAAAAATATTGCAATTATTGGTTTGGGTTATGTTGGCCTACCTTTAGCAATTGAATTTGGTAAGAAATATAGAGTGTTAGGGTTTGATATAAATCAGACAAGGATTGATGAATTGAGTTCTGGGAAAGATCGTACAAATGAAGCTGATTTAGAGGAGTTAAATTTAGTTATGACTTTGGGAGCATATTCTAAAGAAAAAGGGTTGATTTTTTCTTCAAAGTTCAGTGACTTAATTCCTTACAATGTCTTCATCGTTACAGTGCCAACACCAATAGACCAATTTAAAGCGCCAGATTTGACTCCTTTGCTTAAGGCATCTGAAATGTTGGGTAAAGTTTTAAAAAAAGGGGACATTGTTATTTATGAATCTACGGTTTATCCTGGATGTACTGAGGAGGATTGTGTTCCAGTTTTGGAGAAAAATTCTGGATTAAAATTCAATCTTGATTTTTTTTGCGGGTATTCACCCGAGCGTATAAATCCAGGAGATAAAGTAAATACACTTACCAAAATCAAAAAAGTTACTTCTGGTTCCACATCGGACATTGCTGAAATTGTAGATGGGTTATATGCTAGTATAATTACAGCAGGAACTCATAAAGCACCAAGTATCAAAGTGGCTGAAGCCTCTAAAGCTATCGAGAATGCACAGCGAGATGTAAATATCTCCTTTGTAAATGAACTCGCGCTTATTTTTGAAAAAATGAAAATCGATACTACTGATGTTATTGAGGCTGCAGGCACTAAATGGAATTTTTTAAAATACAAGCCAGGTTTGGTTGGTGGGCATTGTATTGGTGTAGACCCTTATTATTTGGCACACAAGGCTGAAAGTTTAGGATATCATCCTCAGGTGATTTTAAGTGGCCGTCGAGTGAACGATGGGATGGGAATGTTTGTTGCAAATAAAGTGGTCAAATTGATGATCACTAAAAATCATAAAATTAATGCTGCCAAAGCTTTAATTCTTGGGATTACATTTAAAGAAGACTGCCCAGATATTCGAAATTCAAAGGTAATTGATATCTATACTGAGTTAAAGCAATTTGGCTTGCAGGTAGATGTATTTGATCCGTATGCTGAGCCAGAAGCAGTATATGAAGAGTATGGAATTTCTCTGATCAAAGCGCCAAGTCCACAGAATTACGATGCTGTTGTTCTTGCAGTAGCTCACAAGGAATTCTTATCCTTAGATATTTCATCTCTCTGTAAAGGAAATGATTCCGTTGTTTTTGATACCAAATCATTTTTAGATAGAAATTCTGTAGATGCTCGACTTTAATCCTAATTTTTTCAAAGCATGAAAATAGAAATGGTTGATCTTAAGGGTCAATATGTACATATTCAACAAGAAGTTGATGAGGCAGTTTTATCTGTAATTAGAGAAGCTCAATTTATTAACGGTCCTCAAGTGGGTAGTTTTGCGAATGAATTCTCTGAATACCTAGATGGTGCCCAAGTAATTTCTTGCGCCAATGGTACTGATGCCTTGCAAATTGCCATGATGGCTTTAGACTTAAAGCCTGGGGATGAAATAATTGTCCCTTCCTTTACGTATGTGGCAACAGCGGAGGTCATTGGTCTTCTTCAATTGAAGCCTGTAATGGTTGATGTAGACCCAGATTCATTTAACATCACTGCCGATACCATTAGAACAGCCATTACTTCCAAAACAAAAGCTATAGTCCCAGTACATTTATTTGGTCAATGTGCGGATATGGAGCCCATTCTAGCTTTGGCTAAGGAGAAGGGATTGTATGTGATTGAAGATACAGCCCAAGCGATTGGGGCTTCCTATACTTTCAGTGATGGAACTGTAAAAAAAGCAGGAACTATTGGGCATATTGGCTGTACCTCATTTTTCCCTTCCAAAAATCTTGGGTGTTATGGAGATGGAGGTGCCATTTACACTATGGATTCAAATTTGGCTGATCGTTTGCGCATGATTGCAAATCACGGGCAGGTTAAAAAATACGTACATAAATATATTGGAGTGAACTCCCGTTTGGATACCTTACAGGCAGCGATTTTGCGAATCAAACTTAGGCATTTGGATACTTATTCTACTGCCCGTAATGCTGCTGCAGAAAAATATGATTCAATTTTTAATGGAGTTGAAGGTTTAGTTATTCCCAAGAGACAAAGCAATAGTTCACACGTATTTCATCAGTATACCATAAAAGTTACTGGTGGGAGACGTGACGAATTAAAGAAGTATTTGGAGCAAGCCGGAATACCTGCAATGATTTATTATCCAATCCCTTTGAATGAGCAAGAAGCTTATCAAACTATAGGTAGGGTGGTTGGGGATCTTTCGATTACTAAAGATTTATGTTCTTCTGTTTTGTCCATTCCAATGCATACAGAACTGACTGATGACCAAATTAAATTTATAACGGATTCCATTTTATCTTTTTTCAAGTCATGAATAACTCCTATTATGTACACCCTACATCAATAGTGGATGAGGGTTGTGAAATTGGCCTTGGAACTAAGATTTGGCATTTCTCTCATATTATGCCTGGATGTAAATTAGGTGAGAATTGTAATATTGGGCAAAACGTAGTGATTTCACCAGAAGTCGTTCTCGGGAAAAATGTCAAGGTACAAAATAATGTTTCTTTGTATACGGGAGTAACTTGCGATGATGATGTGTTTCTAGGCCCATCTTGTGTTTTTACCAATGTGACTAATCCCCGTAGTGCGGTGAATAGAAGAGGGCAATATGCCAAAACTCATGTTGGTAAAGGAGCGAGTATTGGTGCCAATGCTACTATAGTTTGTGGGCATGATATTGGTGACTTTGCATTTATTGGAGCAGGTGCTGTCGTAACTAAAAGTGTGCCCGCTTACGCATTGTTGGTAGGTAATCCTGCACGTCAAATAGGTTGGATTAGTGAGTACGGACATCGCCTTGAATTTGGTAAAGAAAATATTGCGATTTGTCCAGAATCTGGTGAAAAGTATGAATTGAAAAATCAATTAGTAAGTAAAGTATAAAAATGAAAAAATTCGGATTGATTGGAGCCGCTGGATACATCGCTCCTCGGCACATGAAGGCAATTAAGGATACTGGAAATACGCTATCTGCGGCTTTTGATAGATTTGATAGTGTAGGGGTCATGGATGCCTATTTCCCAAATGCTGATTTTTTTGTTGAGTTTGAACGTTTTGATAGACATATTGAGAAGTTAAAAAGAGTGTCTCAAAAAATTGATTTTGTTAGTATTTGCTCGCCAAATTATTTGCATGATTCTCATATTAGATTCGGACTTCGCGTTGGTGCAGATGTCATTTGTGAGAAGCCTTTGGTGTTAAATCCTTGGAATATCGATGCATTGAAAGATCTTGAATATCAATATGGTAAGAAGGTTTTTAACATTCTTCAACTTAGGCTACATCCTTCGATTATTGCTTTAAAGAAAAAAATTGATGAAGGGCCAAAAGATAAAATATACGATATTGACCTAGCCTACATTACGAGTAGAGGTCATTGGTATTATACTTCCTGGAAAGGGGATGAAGCTAAGTCTGGTGGAATTGCTACCAATATTGGCGTACATTTTTATGACATGTTGACTTGGATTTTTGGTGGAATCAAAGAAAATATTGTTCACCTTAATACGCACGACCGTGCTTCTGGATATTTTCAATTGGAAAAGGCTCGTGTTAGATGGTTTTTGAGCATCAATGCGGATACACTACCTGATCATGTCAAGGCAAAAGGTGGTAAAGCGTACAGATTACTTACCATGGACGGTGAAGAGATTGAATTCAGCGATGGCTTTACGGAACTACATACCCATAGCTACCAACATATTTTGGATGGAAATGGATTCGGATTGGAAGAAGCTAGAAATTCAATACAGATTGTACACGACATCAGACACAGTTCACCATTAGGTCTTACTGGCGAGTATCATCCATTAGCCAAGGGAGAATTAACCAAACATCCTTTTTCAATCTGAATTTTTAATTAAAACAATCAAAATACATGAATATTAAAGGCTCAAAAATCCTAGTAATTGGAGGCGCAGGTTTTATTGGAAGTTTTGTCGTATCCGAACTTTTGAAAGAAGAAGTTGCTGAAATAGTTGTATACGATAATTTTGCAAGAGGCAAAAAATCATATTTAGAAGAGCAATTAAAAGATCCACGTTGCAGTATATTCCCGATTGGGGGAGATATCCGTGATTTAGATATTTTGGATGCAGCGGTTAAAGGAAAAGATTACGTGGTTGCGCTTGCAGCTATGTGGTTGCTGCATTGTAAGGACTTTCCTAGGACTGCTTTTGAAGTTAACATTGCAGGGACTTTCAATGTGTTAGAAGTTTGCGTTCGTCACAATGTGAAAAAACTTGTTTGGTCTTCTTCTGCTTCTGTTTATGGTGATGCTGTTGAATTACCAATGACTGAATCGCATCCCTTCAACAACAAGAATTTTTATGGTGCTTCAAAAATTGCTGGAGAGGCGATGGCTACAGCATTTAACGATAGATATGGACTTTCAATCATCGGTCTTAGATACATGAATGTTTATGGACCTCACCAGGACCAAACCGCTGCTTACACAGGCGTTGTTCCAATTATGCTCAATAAAATTGAAGCCAATGAAGCGCCAATTATCAATGGAGACGGAAGTCAGGCCTATGATTTCATTTATGTGGAAGATGTTGCAAGGTGCAATGTAGAAGCATTAAAATCTAATACAACTTTTGGAATGTATAATGTAGGTACAGAGATTCAAACATCCATAAAACAATTATGTGATTTAATTCTTGAATTAAAAAAATCAGCACTAAAAGTAACCTACAAGCCTTATTCCGAAAATGATGCTAGGGCATTGGTGCAGAATAGAATTGGTTCTAGGGTAAAGGCCCAAAAGGAACTTGGATTCTTGTATAAATACAGCTTGCGTGAAGGTTTACAGAAACTGATTGACTGGCGCATTGCAACCGGTGTTGATAAAGGATAAGCTTGGATGAAAAAGCGTGTCGCAGTTGTTGGTGGGGGATTAATTGGTATTGCAAAAGCCTATAAACTTTTATTGAAATACCAGGGTATTCAGCTCGATCTTTTTGAAAAGGAAGCCCATCCAGGTAAGCACCAGTCGGGCAGAAATAGCGGTGTATTACATTGTGGCTTGTATTACCAGCCCGGCTCCCTTAAAGCCAAACTGGCCGTGGAGGGTATCCGCGAAATGACTGCCTTTTGTAAGGAGCATGAAATCACCCATGAAATCTGTGGCAAGGTGGTTTTGGCTGCCAATCAGCAACAAAACGAAACCTTACGAGAATTGGCTAAGCGAGGTGAAGCCAACGGCTTGCAAGGACTTCAATTTTTGAGCAAATCTGAATTGCGCCAACCCGAACCCATGGTGCAAGCCACAGAGGCGCTATTGGTACCCGAAGAGGGCATTGCCGACTACAAAGGCGTTATGAAAAAACTGGAAGCCCTCATTGAAGAACGAGGCGGCAAAGTTCATTTCAACAGTCCCGTTTGGTCGGTAAACCAAACACCGGCAGGCGAAATCAGCATTCAAACAGCCACAGACAACCATACCTTCGACCGTTTGCTAAGTTGTACAGGTTTGCATTCCGACCGGGCCTACAAAGGTTTTACGCGCAAAAAGGGCCCCCTTCGCATTGTGCCTTTCAGGGGTGAATACCTGAGTTTCAAACCTGAGTTTAATAGCATGGTAAACCACCTCATTTATCCGGTACCCGATATCAAGTATCCATTTTTGGGGGTAAATTCTACCCTTATGGTATCGGGCGAACGGGAGGTAGGTCCCAACGCGGTATTGGCGTTCAAACGCGAAGGCTATACCAACAGCGACATTAATCTCAAAGACACTTTTGAAAGCCTCACCTATGTAGGCTTTTTAAACTTTCTTCGGAAAAACTTCGCCTTCGCCATGGGTGAATTTGCTTCTTCGCTTTCAATGGCTTCTTTTATTTCCAAGGCCAAAGTAATGATCCCTGAAGTGGAGGCCAGCATGTTGGAAAAAGGTTCGGCCGGTGTACGTGCACAAGCCATGGATCCTTCTGGTAAACTTCTCATGGATTTTAATGTGGAGCGTGAAGGAAACCAAATACACGTACTTAATGCACCATCACCTGGCGCTACTTCATCATTGGCAATCGCTAGTTACATTATCGATAATTATTTAACTAATCTCAATTAATATGAGTATTCTGACTAAAAGAAACATTCCAATTTCGTTACCTGTTACCGGAGAAGAAGAATGGCAAGCAACACGCGAGCCGCTAGTGAACGGCTGGTTGACTTCAGGCCCAAAAGTCCGAGAGTTTGAAGAACTGTTTGCCAAACGACACCAGGTAAAACACGCCTTGGCCGTAACCAGTGCCACTACGGCATTACACTTGGCTTTGGTTGCTTTGGAAGTGGGGCCTAGCGATGAAGTCATTGTACCTGCATTTACCTGGGTTTCAACTGCCAATGTGGTGCTTTACTGCGGTGCTAAGTTGGTTTTTGCTGATGTAGATCCTGCTACTTTTAACATGGATCCTGAAGACCTTAAAAAACGCATAACGCCCAAAACAAAGGCCATCATTCCAGTACATTTGTTTGGTCTGTGCGCCAACATGGATGCCATCAAGGCAATTGCTGGTAAAATTCCTTTAGTAGAAGATGGTGCATGTGCAGCAGGTGCGGCTTACAAAGGCACGCCTGCCGGCACTTTGGGTACCATTGGCTGTTTCAGCTTCCACCCGCGCAAATCGGTAACCACCGGTGAAGGAGGTATGGTTACCACTAACGATGACCACCTGGCTGACGTGATGAGCATGTTGCGCAACCACGGTGCCTCTATTTCTGAAGAGCAGCGCCACCATGGTCCAAGGCCTTATATCTTGCCCGACTTCAATATGCTCGGTTATAACTACCGCATGACCGATTTACAGGGAGCCGTGGGGGTGGTGCAAATCAAAAAGCTAGACACCTTCATCGATGAGCGTGAAAAATGGGCAGCATGGTACACCGAGCAACTCAAAGGCATTACATGGTTGCGTACCCCTCAATTTGGCTCTGAATACAAGCATGGTTGGCAGTCGTTTGTGACTTTTGTCGATGAAAGCAAAGCCCCTTGCAGCCGCAACGAAATCATGGAAAAACTCCAGAAGCAAGGCATTTCTACCCGCCCGGGTACCCATGCCGTGCACATGTTGAGTTATTACGCACAGAAATACAACATCCAGCCAGGAGATTATCCTGGAGCACAAGCTGCCAATGACTTGTCGATGGCCATTCCATTGCACAACCGCATGGTTGCCGAAGACTATCAATACGTAGTAGACGTACTTAAATCACTCTAAAATGTGTGGTATTGTAGGTGTGTTCAATTTGAATGGTGAACCATTTGGTTTGACTTCACTCAAACGAATGGCCGATGCCATTGCACATCGTGGACCAGACGGTGATGGGTATTACACTCATGAGAATATTGCTTTAGCACACAGAAGGCTTGCAATTTTGGATGTTTCTCCGAAAGGAGCACAACCTATGACCTCTAAAAACGGTGATTGGGTTGTCGTGTTTAACGGATGTATATATAATTTTTTAGAATTAAAGCAAGAATTACATGCCAAAGGACACGAGTTCGTTTCGACAACAGATACGGAAGTAATTGTAGAGGGATTGGCTGAATATGGACCATCTTTTTTCAAGCGACTTGATGGAATGTT
>VGGW01000075.1 GCA_016868395.1 Bacteroidota bacterium
GGTATCCGCATAAAGCGGGATGCATGGCAACAGGCCGAACAAGGCAAATTACTAGGATTTATTCAGGAAGCCAGAGCCGGAGATCTTGCTTTTTTTGATAACGAGGAAGGCCGCATCACCCACGTTGGAATTATGCTTGATAACAACCGGATTATTCATGCTTCCGGAAGGGTTAGGGTCGATCCGATCGATACTCAGGGCATATTTAATCCTGAGCTGAATAATTATACGCATAAATTGAGGATTGTTAAGCGCTTTAATTAGTTTTTAATTGATAATTGACAGTTGATAATTGACAACCAAGAGAATCTTCTAATAAGTAAAATCCAATTATTCGCAATTAACCATTAACATATTTCTGCTTTCCAATTATCCGTCATGTCGACGAGTGATACTTATTTTGAATTTACTCGATTTTTTGCGCGAGGAGAGATCTGTTGCAAATGCAGTAGAGACCTGATAACTATCGGGTTGATAATTGAAAATTAATCCTTCATGGCATTGAAAATTGAATTTACAATGAACCGGGAATTTACCAACAACCAACCAACAACTACCTACCAAAATCCACTCTCCAAATCTTCAGTAATTTATCATCACTAACTGAAATTAGCTGATTATCAATTGGTTCCCAGATAATTTTATTAATGGACAGTCGATGGGCATTATAACCTTTTTCAAGGCTGATGGTTTTCTTAAGGGTATAACCCTCAGTTTCCCATATCTTGATACTTTTATCTCTGCTTGCAGTGGCCATAAAAGGCAGATCGGGGTGAAAGGCGATACTATAAATCGAAAATAAATGTGCCGGAATACTTTGGATCAATGAATAATCGGAACTGCTCCAGATCTTCAACTGTGCATCCCTGCTTCCTGTTAAAAGGTGTTTCCCATCCGGAGAATACTGAATCGAACTGATTGGCATGGTATGCTCATCAATTACATGAATCAGGCTATAATCTTCAAGATTGTATATCCTGATCGTATTATCCTTACAACCAAAAGCAACTGTTTTTTCATCCGGACTGATACTGATTGCCCTGACCGTGTCTGTAGAGACCTTAAATGAAAATAACAGCTTCAGGCTTTTAATATCCCATACACTAACTGTTCCATCTTCGGATGAAATGATCAGTTCATTTTTGGAGCGTACGGATTTGATATCAAAAACCGGAAGTTTATGGTGTTCTAATACAGCAACAACCTTTTGCTCTTCCAAATTGAAAACATACACTACACCACTACGCTCAGCGGCGAGAAGAAGTGGTGCTGAAACCGGGCAATGTAGACTGTATACAGATGATTTTACAGGAAAAAGTACTTTTATAAAGCCCGGGTTGCTTACATTCCATTCAACAACCCCTTTATCATTTCCTCCGGTAAAGATTATACCGGCTTTTTGAGAATTCTCTACCGTAAATATAGGATTGTGATGCCCTGATAAGGTGGCAGTATTTTCAATCTGAATCATATTTGAGCAGTAAAAAACTATTTTTTTGAATGTCTGCTTTCTAAGTTTTCAGCAATTTTTTCGAGACTAATGTTCTTTTCTTTTAATAACACTAAAAGGTGGAAAATCAGATCGGATGCTTCATTAACGAAGTCATTCTCCGTTTCATTTAAGGCTGCAATCACCGTTTCGACACCTTCTTCACCAACCTTTTGGGCAATCTTATTTAAACCCTTGTCACGAAGTTTATTGACATAAGACCCCTCCACCGGAGTCTGATAGCGATCTTCAATGATTTTCTCGAGTTCGAAAATAAAATTCTGATTATAAGGCGTGTTAAAACAACTTCTGTTTCCTTTATGGCAAGTTGATCCAATAGGATTTACCTTGATCAATAAGGTATCATTATCACAGTCCTCCTTGATAGAGACAACATTAAGAAAGTTTCCGCTTTCTTCACCTTTCGTCCATAAGCGCTTTTTTGTCCTTGAAAAGAATGTCACTCTATTTTCAAGTACAGTTTTTTGGTAGGCTTCGGCATTCATATAGCCAAGCGTCAGTACTTCCAGCGTTTGCTCATCCTGAATGATTGCAGGTACCAAACCATCTCCTTTAGTGAAATCAATTGTCATATTTTCCGTACTTATATTCTAACCTCTATGTTATTTTGCTGAAGTACCTCTTTGAGGTCAGGGATTAAAATTTCACCATAGTGAAAAACTGAAGCTGCTAATGCGGCATCTACATCACTGATAGTAAATACATCTACAAAGTCCTGAATTTTACCTGCACCACCCGAGGCAATCAGAGGAATACTCAAGCTTTGGTTTATTTTCTTCAACAGAACATTGTCAAAACCTCCTTTTGTTCCATCATGATCCATTGATGTGAGAAG
Source organism: Bacteroidota bacterium (assembly GCA_016868395.1). Classification (GTDB taxonomy): domain Bacteria; phylum Bacteroidota; class Bacteroidia; order Sphingobacteriales; family Sphingobacteriaceae; genus Daejeonella. The sequence continues at coordinate 2,346 of VGGW01000075.1, forward strand.
AATTTCTCCAGCACCCCTGCGCTCTGCTTCTTTTACCCAGTCTTCAGTTTCAATTTGGGTAGGTATTCGTCCCCCATTCAAATGGACATAGTTTTTGCCATTAATCAACTTAGTATCGATAGCAACTACTACAAACTGTTTACCAAATGCCAGTGCAAGTTCATCAATGAATTCAGGGTTCCTGACTACTGCAGAATTAACAGAGATCTTATCCGCACCTGAATTAAGAAGAAGGTCGGCATCTGCTATTTCATTTATTCCTCCACCAATTGTAAAAGGGATGTTTACTTGCCTTGCCACAGCTTTTACGAGCTCAACCATTGTTTTTCGCCGTTCATGGGTGGCGGTTATATCAAGAAAAACAAGTTCATCCGCCCCCTGACACGAATATTGATAAGTAAGTTCAACCGGATCACCGGCATCCCGTAAAGCCACAAAATTCACACCTTTTACGGTTCGTCCGTCTTTCACATCAAGACAAGGTATGATCCGCTTTGCAAGATCATTCCCTGATTTAATTACTTCAGTTTGTAGGCTTGTAGATTCCAAAATTTAATAAATTTTATGTCTGTTTAATTGGGTTTTGATTCCAAAAAGGTTTTACTTAATTCCTCGATCAGGCATAAACTCAATACCCTCGAGCGTTTTTGGTATTGATGAAATTTTAAAAACTAATCAATGCCTTAAGATTCCAGTCCTTCACTTCCTCAATAGAAATCCTACCCTCGTAAATGGCTTTCCCAACAACACAGGCTTCAACTTTGATTTTATGTAATTCTTCAATATCTTTCATAGAACTTATACCACCAGAAGCAATGAGTTTGATGAAAGGGGAATGCTCAAGTAATTTTTTGTAAAGATTGACTCCTACACCACCCAGTTTACCATCTTTATCAATATCGGTACACAAAAACCTGAAAAAGCCGAGATTCAGGCATTTATCAACATAATCCAGTAGTTTTATTGGAGAACTTTCCATCCATCCGGAATATTTGATTACTTCATCAAGTACATCAATCGCAACAACGACCTGATCTTGACATTTTTCCTTACCACAAACTTCCTGACTTAACTCCTGAAGGAAATTGACATTTGTAATTGCTTGTGTCCCAACTATGACCCGGTGAACACCGGCATCGATCAACTCTTTTACTTTATCGATGCTCCTGATACCGCCACCATACTGAATTTTTATCCTGGTCTTATGAATGATATCAAATAGATATTTCTGGTTGCTAAAATCTCCTTTGGCCCCATTGAGATCGATTATATGAATGAATTCAGTCCCGTTAGACTTGTATTTTTCAATCATTTCCTCGAGGGTGACATCATAGTATGTTGCCTGTTCGTAATCACCTTCGCGTAAACGGACAACCTTACCGTTTAACATATCAATTGCTGGAATTATATACATGACATTAGACTAAGTTTGCGAAATTTTTCAGTAATTGTCCACCTGCTAACCCGGATTTTTCCGGATGAAACTGAACACCGTAAAAATTATCCTTTTGTATCACGGCAGAAAATTTTATTCCGTATTCTGCCAAAGCAATGGTAAAAGTAGAATTAAATTCAATAAAATAAGAGTGAACAAAATAAAAATGAGTTCCCGGCAGGATATTATGGAACAAAGGATTATCAGAGGTTTGAAAAACCTTATTCCACCCAGTATGCGGTACTTTAACATTTAGTTGATCACTGAAAAGTTTGGTTTTCAACGGAATAATCCCGGTTAATGTTGAATCTCCTTCCTCGGAGTGTACGGTTAACAATTGCATTCCCACACAAATTCCCAGCACAGGTTTACGAAGAGCGATTATAGAAGGAATTAATCCGGAATCTTCCAGCATATGCATGGCAGAACCTGCATGCCCAACACCAGGAATGATATAGCGATCATATTTTTCGAAGTCTTCCACTTTTTTAATCATCCCGTAACCTAAGTCCAAGCGATCAAGTGCGGCCGTTAACGAAAAAATATTCCCAGCACCATAATATACAATACCAATCATAACACTCCTTTAGTACTTGGCAATTCTGTGCCGGTAATTTGGATGGCCTGCTTAATGCTCTTTGCGAGGGCTTTAAAGCTTGCTTCAATCATGTGGTGGGTATTGGTTCCATCAATAATTTTTAAGTTCAAATTCATACCGGCATGTTCAGAAAAGGATTTCATCCAATGTTCGAACATTTCTGTCGGGAAATCACCAACATATTCCCGGTCGAACTTACCTTCATAAATAAAATATGCCCGGTCAGAAAAATCAATGGCGCATTGAACCAGAGCCTCGTCCATAGGCAGCAGGAATCCATAACGCTCTATTCCTCGTTTATCACCCAGTGCTTGTTTAAAGGCTTTCCCCAAGGCAATGGCACTGTCCTCTATGGTATGGTGTTCATCAATTTCAAGATCACCCTCAACAATCAAACTGAGGTCAATACCTGAGTGCTTTGCCAGCTGGTCGAGCATATGATCATAGAATTTCAATCCGGTATCAATTTTATGTTCACCTTTACCATCCAGGTTCAAAACAAGACGGATCTTGGTTTCCTTGGTGTTACGTTCAAGCTCAACTATCCTGTCCTTTCTGGTTGTAAGAAAGCGACAGATTTCCGGCCAGCTATTGCTCGTCAGTACAGTATTTTCCGCTCTTCGATCTGAAAAAAAGATAGACTTACATCCTATATTTTTGGCGAGTTGAACATCAGTTTCTCTGTCGCCGATGGTATAGGAATTATATAGATCAACCAGGTTGCTGATCAAGTAATTTGTTAACAGGCCGGTATTTGGTTTTCGATTCGGACTATTATCCTCCGGAAAAGAATCATCAATGAATATTTCAGCAAATTGAATACCTTCAGCCGCCAGCGTTTTCAGCATTTTCTGATGCGGTTTTTGAAAATCATCCTCCGGAAAACTAGGTGTTCCCCTTCCATCCTGATTGCTGACCATTACTAATTCATAACCAAAATCCTGCAGTTTTTTTAAGGAGGAGATCGCATAAGGAAGAAATTCCAGCTTTTCCAGGCTGTCGACTTGAAAATCAATTGGGGGTTCGACGATTATGGTTCCATCGCGATCTATAAACAATACTTTTTTCATAGTTAATCAGTTTCCTGAAAGGACTTTAATGCTTTTAATAATTCTATATTTTCTTGCGGCGTGCCAATGGTGATCCTTAAACATCCTTCACAAAGTTCAACTTTTGAGCGGTCGCGCACAATGATCCCAAGATTCACAAGATAATTGTAAATACCTCTGGGATTAATGGTTTTTACTAGAATAAAATTCGCATCCGAAGGGTAAATTTTAACTACACTGGATATTTGTGAAAGTTCAGCAATTAATTTCTCACGCTCAGAAACAGTTTCTTTGATCCAGTTGTTTATCTTATCCACATTTTGCAAGGCTTCAAGAGCCAGTTCCTGCGATGCTTCATTGATATTATAGGGTGGTTTAACCCTGTTGAAAATTTCTATGATTTCCTCACTAGCAAATGCCATTCCAACTCTCAAACCGGCAAGTCCCCAGGCTTTTGATAGGGTCTGAAGGATTACCAGATTAGCATATTCAGTGAGTTCCTGAATGAAAGTTTTCTGCCTGCTATAATTGATGTAGGCCTCATCAATGACCACCAGGCCATTAAAGTTGGCCAGAATAGTTTCGATGTCCTGCCTGTCGATAGAATTACCTGTAGGGTTGTTTGGGGAGCAGATAAAAATGATTTTGGTATGCTCATCTATTGCTTCGGCAATGGCCTCCATATCCAGCTGATAATCAGGTCTGAGTGGTACTTTTCGTAACTTTACATCATTGATATTTGCAGAAACCTCATACATTCCATAGGTAGGGGGAAGGGTTATTACATTATCCACACCGGGATTACAAAAGGCTCTGAAAAGAATGTCAATGGCTTCATCACTGCCATTCCCTAAGAATATGTTCTTTGTCGGCACTCCTTTTATCTCAGCAAGCCGATTTTTGATTTCCCATTGCAAAGGGTCAGGATAGCGATTGTAATTGCGGCTTAATGGTGAGCCATAACTGTTCTCATTGGCATCCAGAAAAACCGATGCTTCGCCCTTGAACTCATCCCTTGCTGATGAATAAGGGACAAGCTCCTTTATATTTTTACGAAGTATATTATCTATGTTGAACATCGTATTTCTTTTTTTAATGCCGGGACATTTTATTCCCGGTTGTCTTTTAAACGTACAGTCACAGCATTCTTATGTGCCTGTAATCCTTCAAGCGATGCCAGAATCTCCACGGCAGGCCCAATATTTCTTATGCCCTCCTTGTTGATATGCTGGAAAGTGATCTTTTTTACAAATGAATCTACGGAAACCCCTGAATAGGCCTTTGCGTAGGAGCTGGTAGGCAGTGTATGGTTTGTTCCCGAGGCATAATCACCTGCACTTTCAGGAGTAAGATGCCCGAGGAATACCGAACCGGCATTCACTATATCATCAGTGATACTTTCCCACTGATCTGTTGCCAGGATCAAATGTTCAGGGGCATAGCTATTACTGAATCGTATTCCTTCCCTCAGGTCTGAACAAAGAATAGCATAGGAATTGGCGATAGCTTTTGCAGCAATTTCAGCTCTAGGGAGTGCTGAAAGCTGTTTTTTCAGTTCCAGGATAGTTTCTTCGATCATCATTGCAGAATTGGATACCAGCACAGCCTGGCTGTCAATTCCGTGTTCTGCCTGAGCCAGAAGATCAGCAGCAACATATTCCGGAATGGCCGTTTCATCAGCGATGACCAAAACCTCAGAAGGACCAGCAGGCATGTCTATGGCTGTCTGACTTTCAGCTTGTATTATGGTCTTTGCCCTGGTTACATATTGATTTCCCGGACCAAAAATCTTATCAACTTTTAGAATGCTTTCTGTTCCATAAGCCATGGCAGCTACTGCCTGAGCACCTCCGGCAAGATAGATGCGGTCGATTTCTAAGAGCTCGGCACAATAAGCCAAATAAGCATTTATTTTACCGTCTTTCTGTGGGGGAGAGCAGACGATAATTTCCTTACATCCGGCGAATCTTGCCGGAATCCCCAGCATTAAAAATGTACTGGGCAAAACTGCAGTCCCACCGGGGATGTAAAGTCCGACTTTTTCAATAGCCCTTAATTCTCGCCAGCAAAAAACACCCTTAGAGGTCTCAACCTTTTCCCCTTTTCCAACCTGTTCCAAATGGAACTTCCTGATATTGTTGTAAGCTAATTTTAAGGCCTGTTTAGCATCTTCAGAAGCGCCTGCAGCGATAGCACTGATCTCATCCTTCTCTAAAAAAAGTTTTTTAAGTGATATACCATCAAACTTTTCAGCATAGCCTTTGAGGGCATGGTCGCCATGGAGTCTAACTTCATTGATAATTTCGGTTACTGCCGATCGGATTTGATTGTTTGAATCTACGTTCCGTTTACAAAGATCTTCAACAGCTTTAACACTCAGATCCTTCAAATTATAGATTTTCAGCATGGCTATCCTTTTATAAGATAATCTTTTCGATAGGCATTACCACTATTCCTTGGGCACCTGCATTTTTTAACAGACTAATTTTCTCCCAGAAATCACGCTCAGGAATTACCGTATGAACGGCTACCCAACCGCTTTCGGCAAGTGGCACTACAGTCGGACTTTTTACTCCCGGAAGAAGTTCAAGGATACGATTTAGATTTCTGGACTCCGCATTCAGAACTACATATTTGGTTTCTTTTGCTCTAAGGACGGATTGAATTCTCTGAATTAATTCGATGACCAAGGGATCAGATTCAATTTCTTTCCTTCCTATCAGTACCGCTTCAGATTTCATCACCTCAGCGAAGGGCTTTAGCCCATTACTTTTAAGTGTACCACCTGTGGAAACAATATCAAAAATAGCATCACTGAGTCCGAGGCCCGGTGCAATTTCAACAGAACCGGATATGGTTCGGATATCAGCCTGAATCTTATTTTTATCGAGAAATTTTTTTAAGATTACAGGATAGGAGGTAGCAATTGATTTTCCGTTCAGGTCGGTCACTTGTTCGATTGAACTATGTGTTTGAACGGCAAGTTTTAAGGTACATTTCCCAAATCCCAGCTTTTGTAAAAAGCTGACCTCAACTCCGGTTTCGCTGATGACATTTTCACCCACAATTCCCAGATCAGCGATGCCATCCTGAACGTATTCAGGAATGTCATCATCCCTCAGAAACAATATTTCAAGAGGGAAATTTGATACCGTTGATATCAGAGAGCTTTTATAATTTTCGAAACTTAATCCACAATTCTTAAGGAGTTCGACCGATTTTTCGTTTAATCTACCAGATTTCTGGATAGCTATTTTAAGAGTTTCCAAATTGTATGTTTTAATTAGACCAAAAAAATTATTAAAAAAACAGTTTCACGTAGAAACGTATATTAGGTTACATCGCCGCAAAGCGATGATGGAAATGTACGTGATGTGTGAAAACTATATTCATAACATTTGGCCCAAATAGCTTGGGAGGCAGACAAATATAAGGATTGCTTATTGGAATAAAAAATTTATGTTAGTTGACAATTGACAATTGATAGTTGATAGTTGACAGTTGACAGTTGATAGTTGACAGTTGATAGTTGATAGTTGATAGTTGATAGTTGACAGTTGACAGTTGACAGTTGACAGTTGACAGTTGACAGTTGACAGTTGACAGTTGACAGTTGACAGTTGACAGTTGACAAAAGATTACTAATTTAATATATTTTATCTTCCTATTAACCATTTACAATTCCCTTCTATTAATTGTTGTGTGTTAGCAGATAACTTAATTGTCAACTGTCAACTGTCAATTGTCAACTAAATCTTAAATTCCTTTCACACCACATTAATTATAGTTAATTTTGGTTCTTAATGAGATTCCTGTCGCCCGGATTTTTATTTGCCCTACTGACAATCGCCATACCTGTCATTATCCATCTTTTTAATTTCCGAAAGTTTAAGAAAGTTTATTTCAGCAATGTCCGGTTTTTAAAAAATGTACAAATCCAGACCTCTTCGAGGCAGCATCTTAAACACAGGCTGATATTAGCTAGCAGAATACTTGGGATTTGTTTTCTCGTTTTTGCCTTTTCACGCCCTTTTATTCCTGCTGCACAACAGCAAAATTTGTTTCAAGAAGAAGTTCTGAGTATTTACATTGATAATTCCTACAGTATGGAGGCTCTGAACAAAGAGGGAACCCTGTTGGATGAAGCAAAGAGAAGAGCAAAAGAAATTTCATCAGCATATAGTTTGAATGATAAATTTCAGCTTATTAGCAATGATTTTGATGGGAAAGATCAAAGATTACTCAGCTTGGAGGAATTTCAAACAGCTGTGAATGAGCTCAATATAAGTTCATCCAGCCGTAACCTGGATCAAATAATCTCAAGGCAAAAGGATGTATTCCTTAAAGAACCGAATTCCGGTAAGACAATTTACCTCATTTCTGATTTCCAAGAAAATATATTGCCTGAACGATCAATTTCAGCTGATAGTACGATAAAAACCCGTCTGATCAGGTTAAGTTCAAATACTCAACCCAATATCTCAATGGATTCAGTTTGGTTCGGTTCGAGGATGCATAAACCGGGAGAGTCAGAAAAGTTGATCATAAGACTTCGAAATAATTCAGATGAAGAGGCATTAAGTGTCCCGATCAAACTGACAATCAATAAAATTCAGAAGTCGATCTCCAGCCTGACAATCAAGGCCAGAAGCATTGGTATAGATACCTTAACTTTTAGTGGTTTATTGCCTGGTTGGCAAGACGCTGAATTAGAAATTACTGATTTTCCTGTTGTGTTTGATAACAAGTTTTACTTTAGCTTCCATGTGCAGCAATCAATTCCTGTTCTTGTGATCAATGGCAGGCCGGAGAATGAATATTTAAATTCGGTTTACCGCTCCGATTCATTTTTTAAATTATCTAATATCGGGGCCGGTAATATCAATTATTCCGCACTAAGCAATTATCCTTTAATTATTCTAAATGAGCTGAATACCATTAGTGATGGCCTGATACAGCAATTGAATAATTATATTCTATTGGGGGGAAGCCTGATGGTGTTCCCAAATCTTTCCGAAAGTACTTCTGATTTGGCAAATCTCCTTTCTGTTTTAAATGCAGATCTACCGCTTGAGGTTTTGACTGCCGATAATAAAGTGTCAAAAATAAACCTCGATCATCCAATATTTCAAGGGGTATTTGATAACATTCCTAAACAGATAGATCTACCGGTTACGAAAAAATATGTTCGATATAGCTCAAGGAATAATAAAAATCGGGAAAATATACTGGAAATGCCAGGAAATATCCCCTTCTTAAGCGAGTATAAGATTGGTTCAGGAAAATTGTATCTTTCTGCCATCCCATTAAGTGCTGAAACAAGTAATTTTGTCAGACACTCGATCTTTGTACCGATCATGTATCAGACCGCACTTTTATCTCGTAGCAATCAGAATTTATTCTACAAATTGAATAAGGATCAACTCATTGAGTTGCCAAAAATATCTTTAGGGTCTAATCAAATCCTTAAATTAACAAAGGATGCCTTTGAAACTATTCCTGATCTGAGGCAAAATGACAATGTATCTCTCCTTTACATTGCAGATCAAATTAAACAAGCCGGAAATTACGAATTATTAAAAAATGATAGTTTGTTAACTGTACTTTCTTTTAATGAGCAGGATTCAGAATCAGACTTGAGTTATGCAAATGATGAAAAGATACGGGAAAGCTTTCCGGATCAAGCTATTGAATTAATGAATCCAAAATCGGGTTCATTAACAAATGAGGTGAAGGCGATAAATCAAGGTACATCATTATGGAAGTTTTGTCTAATTTTAGCTTTGATTTTTTTTGCTGCTGAAATTTTAATTATTCGTTCATCTAAAAAGATTACCATTAAACCCATAAACTATTGAAGAATTTATTGATTCACTCTGCAAAAATTTTAGATCAACATAGCCCTTTGAATGGGCAAATTGTTGACATCTTAATTACAGGCGGTAAAATTTCTGAAATAAGTAAAAAAATCACTGTTTCAGATAAGAAAATTGACGTTTTCCCTGCCAAGGGACAGGTTCTATCGCCCGGATTTTTCGATATGAATGTCAATTTTGGTGAACCGGGACTCGAAACCAAGGAAGATATGGGTTCGGGTTGTATGACAGCCGCCGCCGGGGGATTTACAGGTCTTGCCTTAATGCCCAATACACAGCCACCAATTCATTCTAAGGCGGAGGTTTCCTATCTGTTTAATAAATCCAAGAATAATTTGGTAGAGGTTTATCCTTTAGGTTGCATAAGCCATTTAAGAGAAGGCAAAGAACTTGCTGAAATGTACGATATGATGCAATCAGGTGCTATTGCATTTACAGATGGAAATCGACCAGTTTCAAACGCTGGTTTAATGAGTAGGGCTTTATTATACTCCAAATCCTTCGATGGGCTTGTTTTTTCCTATTCAGAGGACCAGGATATTGCAGGTAAGGCGAAGATGAACGAAGGATTAATGAGTACCTACTTAGGAATGAAGGGAAATCCTGCGCTTGCCGAGGAACTAATGCTGTCCAGAGATTTATATCTAGCAGAGTATAATAACTGCCGGATTCATTTTAGTACGATCAGTTCTGCCAGGAGTGTAGATCTGATTAGAAAGGCAAAAAAGGCTGGAATTAAAGTGAGTTGTGATGTGGCAGTTCATCATTTGATTTTTACTGAGAATGATTTGGAAGGATTTGATACCAATTACAAGCTTAAACCACCACTCAGAACCCAAAAGGATCAAAAGGCATTAATAGCCGGCCTTAAAGATGGAACTATCGATGCCATAGTATCACAGCATACACCGCATGAAATTGAATTTAAAGACGTGGAATTTGAGATTGCAGCTTATGGAATGATTGGATTACAAACTGTACTTCCATTAGCGCTCAAATCGGGATTGAGTTTAGATTTAATAGTACAAAAGTTGGCCATTGCTCCTCGAGCTATCCTCGGAGTTAAAATTCCTGAACTAAAAATCGGAAATTCTGCTAACTTTATTTTGATTAATCCGGATGAAGATTGGGAATTGAATGAGGAAACTAATCGATCCAAGTCATCAAACTCTCCTTTATTTGGGGAAAAATTAAAGGGAAAAGTAAAGCTGATATACAATAACGATCAGTACATTACCTTTTAGATTAAATATGAATGCAAGTATAGATCAAGTAATGAATGCGGCCCTGGCCCAGTTTGCATCAGTAAATAAGCTGGATTACAAGCCCTTGTCAAAGAGATTAGTAGCCGTTTTTAATTTAAATGAGCCTTTCCTTGAAAAAGTTGCTGCTTTAGACCAGGTCTTTGATGAGAATGATACCTTTGGATCATTAAGAGAATTATTTTTCGACTTGCTTTTAATCAATTTTCTAAACGAAGACATAAAAAAACTTGAACAAGATTATTTGGATTCACCAGAATGGGAGAAAATTGAAGAAAGCACCATCGACAGAGGAACAGAGCTTTTGAATTTATTACTTTATCTGCAAGAGTGTAAAGATGAGTCTATCGAACCTGATTTAGGTGATTTTCTCCGTGAGTTTTTGCTGGTTGATGAAGATGAGTTTCAGGATGAGCATCGAATTTATGAGGAGGTTATCGCGAATCAAATTCTGGTAGAAAGTGACTTGAAGGAAGTAGCACGCGTAACAGCAACTATACCGGATAGCTCTGAATTAAAAGAATTATTTTACCCGATAATTGGCTTTTTTAGGGACATTGATCCTACAGATGAGGATTTCAAGGATTTTAAAAATCAAAGTGCTAACCCTGACTTTGATTCTGCCGTTTATTCACTATTAATTTCTTATAATGATAAAAATTAAACAAAACAAAAAATATGGAATTGTCAATAGAAAATTTAAACAAAGCCGCAAGCACTAATGGTGTGATTGTCGGCATTTTATCCACAGTGATAGGAATAGTGACTTATTATGCATTCCCTTCATTGTTAGGCTCATTCACATTCGGTATTGCCACGCTGATTATTTCCTTGCTGATTTATTTCTTCTTCACCATTGACCTCAAGAAAAAAATCGGAGGCTTTTGGAGCTTTAGGGAAGCTTTAAAAGGAATATTTCTTATGTCTTTTGTAGCAGGATTTATTTATTCAATCGTGAATTTTGCATTTTACAAATTCATTGAGCCCGGGGCCTTTGAAAAAATTTCAGGATATATGGAAAT
>VGGW01000076.1 GCA_016868395.1 Bacteroidota bacterium
CTGCCATGGAGCAGATGGCAATGGGGTTAACGGACTTGCTCCACCACTAAATAACTCGGATCGGGTTACTGGGGATAAAAATAGACTGGCAGCAGTAGTTCTATACGGACTTAATGGGCAGATAACCGTGAATAAAAAATTATATAAGGTGCCGGAAGTGAGTGGAGAAATGCCTGGAATTGCGATAAATACCAATTTTTCTGATGAAGATATTGCACAGGTTTTAAGTTATATCCGAGGTTCCTGGACTAACTCAGCTGATCAAGTTGCTAGGGATGAGGTGAGGGCTGTTCGTATGAAATATTCAGGAAGGGAAAAAGCATTTACAGAGAAGGAATTTAATTAATTGAGAGTTGAGAGTTGAGAATGAAAAATTGTCAGGTACAAAATCATGTAATTTACTCAAATAGTTCTGTACTCAATACTATGTACTAATACTAAATACTAACCAATGCAGAACTTTGCTCCAATAGCTTTATTTGTTTATAACCGTCCGGAGCATACCAGGCGCACCATAAAGTTTTTGCAGCAAAATTTACTGGCAGATGAATCCCGCTTATTTATTTTTTCGGATGCTGCTAAAGATTCCTCACAGAAATCTTTGGTGGAAGAAGTCAGGGCTATTGTCAAACAGCTTGATGGATTTAAGTCTGTGGAACTGATTGAGAGAAAAACCAATTTAGGACTAGCCGGGTCAATTATAGATGGGGTGAGTACTTTAGTTTCTGAGTACGGTAAAGTAATCGTGTTTGAAGATGATTTGATCAGTTCAGCCTATACCCTAAAATATTTTAATGATGCCTTGGTTCGGTATCAAAATGAGGAGAAAGTCATGCATATCGGGGCATATATGTATCCGCTTAAGGCTGAGGATTTGCCCGAAACCTTCTTTTACAGGGCTGCCACGAGCTGGGGCTGGGCAACCTGGGACAGGGCCTGGAGAGATTTTGAACCTGATATTGATAAGATAATCGCGAGGTTCGATAAGAATAAGCGACTTGAATTCTCTATTGGTGGTACCATGAACTTCTGGAAACAGATTATCGAATTTAAACAGGGCAGAAACAATTCCTGGGCGATTCGCTGGTATGCCTCTATATTTCTAAAAGGCGGCTTAACATTAAATCCATCAAAATCCTTGATCAATAATATCGGGCACGATGGCTCGGGAATTCATTCTGGATTGAACGATATTTATCATGTGATCATCAATCCACTTCCTATAACATCCTTTCCTGAAAAAATTGAAGAGAACAAAGAAGCTTATCAGGCAATCAAGAATTTCCTGAAAACCCGCAAGGGAAGTCTATGGCAGAGAGTATTGCGTTACACCAAGCAGAAAATAAAGGGGATCTGAGAATATTCAGATAAGGCTATGGATACATAATGATTTGACTTTGAAAAGCATGACCTGTGTTTTATAGCTGAGTTTAGTTCTTTCCTCCGGGGTAGTTCCGGCGAGAAATCCTCTTATAAATCAAATTACCAATAGCCGGAAGCTACCTCCTCCGGCAAGGTTTATTTTACCCGGTGCTGTTTTTCATAGGTACGCTCAGCCCGGCAAAAGAACCACCACCCATGCAAATTAAAGCCGGGTGTCAGCTCTTTTTTGCCCATGCCATATTTTATCTTAAAAAGCAATTAATGAGCAAAAACTAGGGCAGAACACGGCTAAGCGGAACAGAAGAGCTAAAGGCCTGCGTTATAAAAAATAAAATAAAATCGATCAATCAAAGAATTTAGTCCGATAGAATATCATATCAAGTCCAATTTATTTCTAGATAAATCACAATAAAAATAATATACTCCTATTTATTTCTTTGCTTCCAGAATGATGTAAGGCGAGAGGAATTTTGATTCAAAAGGCAACACCTTAGTTACCACCTTCCCAATGAACCAGATACTTTTAATCAATGCTTTGGTTATTCCTGATTTTTGATCTTTGTTTTCCAGCCATACGCTGTATCTTCCAAAGTAAGAAGATTTTATAGATTTCAGACCAAGCTCTTCCATAATTGATGCAAGATATTCGGTATCCATACATTCGATATAATGTTTATCGTAATTATCCCTGTCAAAAGTTTTTTGAACCCAGCCATTTACACTTCTGAAATTAGGAAGGCTAATGAACAAAGTACCCCCCGACTTTAAAAATTGAAGGTGCCGCTCAATAATATCTTTGGTATCTTTAAAATGCTCAATCAACCCGCATGAGAGCACCAGATCAAATTTCTGTTCAGGATGATACTGAAAAACATCATTCTCAATCACTTGGATATCACGTTCATCCAGACCGTTTTTGGCTAGAACCTTTTTTAAAATATCGGGATGAATAAAATAATCGAAAAGCGTCGTTCTGACTCCCAGGTATTTATGCAGGTAAATAGAAAAATATCCCGGAAATCCACCCAACTCAATGGCAGTTTGAACATTATTTGTTTTAACTATATTTTCTAATTGTTGATGAAAAAGGTAATTCTTATCGATATGAATTGCCAAATCGGTTTTAGATTCCCAATAGTTAGTCCAGAATTGTCTGTCAGTTAATTGATTTCCCATGCATCAGCAAAGAAAACAAAATTTTAGATATGCTGGTTAAAATAGCAAACAAAGCAATTTGTTTTCCTTAAAATCTTTCTGTTAGTAATATGAATTGTATTTTTGGGATAGTGAGAATTATACATCTTAATTCATATGCAGGTAATGGCGGGGCCGGACGTGCATGTATGCGCCTGAATAAAGCCTTGAAAGCCGAAGGGCTAGACTCTGTGCTGGCTGTTAATTTTCTTTTCAGGAATAATCCGGAGTTTATTAATCTATCCAAAGGCTTTTTCAATAAATGGTTTACGGCATTTGGAATCATTCTAGAACGATATTACTCTAAGTTTTTCACCAAGCCGCTACCCATACCATTTTCTTTTCCGATTTGGGGCAGGGATATTTCAAAACTTAAGCTGCTTGAATCTGCTGATATCATCCATCTGCACTGGATCAATCATGCTTTCTTAAGACCCGCTGATCTTGCAAAATTGTCGACTTTGAATAAACCGATAGTTTGGACTTTCCACGACAGCAATGCCTTTACCGGCGGATGCCATGTGCGGTATGAATGTGATCATTTCCTCAAGGAATGTGGTAATTGTCCGGTGCTTAAAAATTCCAATCCGGATGACAGTTCTCATGAGATCTGGCTTCAAAAGAAAAAAGCCTATTCAAGATTGAATTTTACCGTAATTGCCCCTGGAAGGTGGATGGCTGATTCGGTTCGGATGAGTAGTTTACTCAGTTCGGTGAAGGTGATAAACATTCCTAATACTCTGGATAAGGATGTTTTTAAGCCATATGATAAAACTTCGGCCAGAAAACTACACGGTTTGGCAACTGAAAAATTCATTATGATGAGCGGTTTTATGCCATCCCGCTTGGATATGCACAAAGGGACAAGCTATTTAGTTGACGCGATAGAATTATTTGCCACGAATTATGATCTTGATCCTAATCACATGGAATTAATCATTTTTGGTAACAGGGACGCAAAGAATGTTCCTGATTTTCCAATCAAAACTACTTTTCTCGGGACTATTTTCGATGATGAAAAGCTGGCTATTTGTTATAGTGCGGCCGATGTTTTTCTGGCTCCTTCACTCGAAGATAATCTTCCAAATACCGTAATGGAGAGCCTGGCATGTGGCACCCCGGTTGTTGCCTTTAAAACGGGTGGAATACCGGATATGGTACAGCATCAGCAAAATGGTTACCTTGCGGAGTATCGTTCTTCTGAGGACCTTGCAAGAGGAATAGCATGGGTTTATTCGGCCAACCCTCAGGTACTGAGTGCGAATTCCCGAAAAAAAATTGAAGATGATTTTTCTGAGCATATTATTGCTCGCCGGCATATCGAATTATATGAATCATTGCTAAAGAATCATGTTTCAGCCTAAATTAACTGTCATTACGATTGTTTATAATAATGCCCGGGATATCGAACGTACGGTTCTTTCGGTATTGAATCAAACCTATCCTCATATTGAATACCTGGTGATTGATGGTGCCTCGACTGATGGGACACTGGAAATCCTGAAAAAATATCAACATAGACTGGTTATGCTAATTTCTGAGAAGGATAAAGGCATTTATGATGCAATGAATAAGGGACTGGCGCTGGCAACTGGTGATTATGTTTTGTTTATGAATTCCGGTGATGAAATTTACGCTTCTGATACAGTGGAGAATGTATTCGCCTCTGCTCCCGATGCAGACATTTATTATGGGGAGACTGAGATGTACGATGAAAACTGGAAAAGTCTGGGACAAAGGAGGCATAAGACTCCTGAATCGTTTACTTGGAAAGATTTTAAGTATGGAATGAGTATCAGTCACCAGGCCGTCTACATTCGTAGGGCTCTGACTGAACCATTTGATTCCCGATATAAATTAAGTGCAGATATTGATTGGGTAATAAAAGCAGCTAAGCAGGCTGTAAAGATTGTGAATACAAAAATATTTGTTGCAAAATACCTCGTTGGTGGAATGTCAAAGAAAAAACACCGCCAGAGTTTGATTGAACGGTTTAATATCTTTTCAAAGCATTATGGACTCATTCCCAATATTTTTAATCATTTGGTGATTGCCGGAAATTTAGCATGGTACTACCTTAGACACGGAAGGACGAATGATTGAGGGAGTTGTAAGTTGTACGGCCCCGTAATTTCGAACACATGGGTGGTATCATCTTCTCAAGGCTGTATTCGCGTTGTGTAGAAATCTGTTGATGTTGGGTGCTGCTCTTGATCATGAGATTTCTCTTCGCGCTTAAAACATTCTAAGGCCAATAATTATTTTCGCTCATCCTAATTAAGGTTTACGCTTTTGCAGTCCCCTGAATTTTACTCCTTGTTTCTATGTAGATCACATAAGCCAAACCCAAAACAAGTAGTATAGAAGCCATCAGCGAAATAATTTCACCGGTATAATAGGATTTAGGTTCGAATTTGAATTCAAATTTATGGTTTCCGCCAGGTAATTGAGCGGCTCTTAAAAGGTAGTCTGCTCTGAAATGAGGGATTTTTTCTCCGTCAACATAGGCATTCCAGCCTTTATCATACCATATTTCTGAAAATACCGCCAGGGCATCACGGCCAGAGGTATATTCATAGGTCAAGTGATCCGGATGGTAATTGGTCAGTCTGATAAAGCCATTCAAATCATAACCAACCTTTTTTATGTCTATAAGCGGTTTAAATTCTTCATGAACAACCATCACCTTTTTTGGATCGAAGCTGCTTATGGCAAGCATTTCTTCATCGGCACTTTTGACATACTCTACATTTTGAACAAACCATGCATTTCCTGCAGCAGTGCCACGGTTTACCATAGTTTCTTTCTGCCCGTTTTGATCAGAAGTAATTAGATATTTTGTATTCAGCATATCCAGAACATCTTCATTTATGGCGCCATTAAACTGTTTATCCAGCACCTCCTGGTATCTTTTCAATTTCGCTGCGTGATAACCACCAATGCTTTTGTGAAAGTATGATGGAATTGAATTGGAGAAGGGATTTCCGGATGCAAGGTCAAGTACACGATAATATGATCCATCTCTTTGAATGATTTGATCAACATCTCTTGATTTGAACTGTTGCGCCAACACATTTTTATCTACAAATTTTTCATTATTTAGATAACCTCTGTCGATGGTCCACATATCAACTAAAATCACCGTAGCCAATAGGATAAATGTGACCTGTGGATTCATTTTCTTTTTGATTAATGCCCAAACCAGGCCTGCACCTAAGATTACAAAGATTAGAGAACGTAAGGCATCCATTCTTGCTAAACTTATTCTATCTTCTATCAATGCTTTTGCAATTGATTCTGAAAATTCCCGGTCTCCATTGGTGACTTGCGTTAATTGCTCAATAAATTCGGCATGATTTTGTGTTTTAAAATCTAATAAAACAGTTGGAAAGGCTACCAGTATCAATAGGAAACCACCGGTAACATATAAACTTTTTAAAAGGTTTTTGCTCTGTTTTTTTGGATCTTCGGAAGCAAATGCAACTTCCTTAACAGCAAGAATTGCCAGTATCGGGATGAGAAATGCTGTAATAACCAAAATAGATTCAACCGCTCTGAATTTATTATAGAGTGGGAAATAATCGAAAAATAGATCAGAAAGGAATGGAAAATGCCTTCCAAATGAGAGTAATAGACATAAAAAGCTTGCACTCAATATCCACCATTTTATTCTGCTTTTTACTGTGAACAAACCGAGAACAAAAAGAAAACAAATAATTGCACCAAAATACCATGGTCCTGAAGTAAATTGTTTATCCCCCCAATAAGTGCTTAATCCAGTCTGTGATAATTGCTGCATTGCCGGCAAAATTTGTTCAGCCGGAATTCCTTTAGTTGACAAGGTTTTTGCAACTTTTGAATTCTCGTCCAGATTACCTGCTCCGGAGGCACCTCCGTATGCATTTGGCACCAAAAATGTCAGACTCTCAGTAATTCCCTGACTCCATTGATAAGCATAATCACGGTCTAAACCATTATTCGGCTCTGATTTTTCGGTTTTTAAATTTGATTTGCCTCGGATTGTTTCAGCACCATATTCGTAAGTTGTCCATAACATCCCGGCATTAACGGCGACAGCAAGAATGGCTGCGGCAACCAGATATCCAAAGGATTTCAGAAAATCTTGTAACGCTTTTGCTTTAACTGCATGATAAAGTTCAATACCAACAAAAATAAGCAGAGCAATAAACAGATAATAGGTCATCTGAATATGATTGGTTCTAATCTCAATGGCTAGAAATAATGCTGTCAAGATAGCACCGGTAAGGTATTGCTTACGAAAAGCCATAATAATTCCGGCTAAAATTGGCGGGAAAAATGCAATTGCCATTGCCTTATTGCTGTGTCCGGCGTCGATAATTTGGAAATTATAGGATGAAAATGCAAAAGCAATAGCTCCTGCCGCTGCAAGCCAAGGATTTATTCTTAACACACAGAACAACAGGTAAGCTCCTAAAAGGTATAATAAAACAGTATCGATTGGATTTGGAAAAACAATCTTGAAGAATGAAATTATATACGTTGTTACGTTATTAGGATACTGAACCCAAATTTGAAAGGCGGGCATACCGCCAAACATAGAGTTTGTCCACAATGGCCCCTTTCCTTCCTTTGCTTTTATATCCATAATCTCCTTTTGCATACCCTGAGCCATGAGGACGTCACTCTGATAGAGGGCTTTTCCTTGTAATGCCGGACTGAAATACACAAAACATAAGGCAATAAAAATTCCGATTATGGCCAGATGCACCCCATTGCTTTTAAACCAGTTATTCATTCTGCTTAAATTAGTTGAATGTCAAAAATAGAAAAAAGCTTAAACCTTCAAGGCTTGTCAGGTAGCTTTATTGAAATAAATCTTAAATATTAAAAATTCAGCGAAAAATATCTGAAAAAAGAGAAAGCTTTTACTGATTCAGAATAATGAAAAAAAGGAATGGCCGTCAATAAAATCAAGGATTCTTAATTTCTTCATAATCAACAAAATCACCGCCTTGATCACCGAGATTCTTATCCTTCGGTGGCATATAATCTACCCTGACGCGACCATCGGGACGTTGTTGATGTTGCTGTTGATAACGTTGATTAGCTTGTTCTTGTGCTTTGGTCATCATTTTTTGAAATGCGATCGGTAAAAGTACACGGGCTATCATTTTGATAAGCCAAAGGATACAAATTGTAATGAATAAAAATTTTAAAATTCCCATGATAACAAGTGATAATACTCAAATATAGATGTAAAATTTTTTAAAATGTTTCAAACAAGAGTAAATGTTACATTAGAACTACTCTAAGAAGGAATGAGTAAGCCGGTGCCGGGTTCAGCAAAAGAAATTTGTTGTGTCCGGGTAAGTTGAAAATATAAGCTAGAAAATCAAATTCTTGATTCAATTTTAGTGCTTCTATTTTTCACTTTTTTTTGGTACTTAAAATTCACCCAGGGCTTGGCATTAGCTCACAAGGATGAAGGCTCTTCAGGCAATAAAGGTCAATAATTTACTGAAATAGATTGGAAGCTGTAGATATGGTGGTACAATCGTTTTTGATTAGTTATACCCAAAAATTTCGTCTGGACTTCGTATAGTCATCGGATTTCAATCAGTCAGATAAGCCGGACCATACAATGCTTTCCCACTTTTTATACCTAAATGTTTCTCCTGTTCCAACACCAGTTCTCCATTTACGATCACATATTTAAATCCTTTGGAATAGGCATGTGGTTTAAGGAAGGTAGCCATATCATTTACCTCGCTTTCACTGAAAATCACAATATCTGCAGCATAATTGGGAAGTAAAAGTCCGCGATCAGTCAATCCGAATTTCTGTGCTGCCAGTGAAGTCATCCTCCTGATAGCATCCTCCATTGTAATTACTTTTTCGTCCCGTACATATTTTCCCAATACCCTGGCATTAGTGCCGTAACCGCGTGGATGCGGCATTCCTTTGCGGGGTACGGGTACACCTGCATCTGCTCCAAACATGCTGAAAGGATACTTCATGATGTTCTTTACATCATCCTCATTCATGCTGTTATATATCATTTGGGCACCACCCTTCTCAACCATATCCATAATGGTTTCAGCTTCTTCTTTGGTATTTCTTTTTCGGCCCATCAGAATATTGATCTCCGAAATGTTCTTACCATTCATGCTCGTATCTGATGGGTAGTTGGCTACCACGGCATAACTGTAATTCTTAAATTTATAGCCGGCAAGTTGTGCCAGCATTTCTTTTTTGATTTGGACCCGGGTTAAAGGTGTGTTCAGCCGTGATTTCAATGAATCATTTCCGCCCGCAAAAGCCCAGTCAGGTAAACGAATTCCGAGATTGGTGCTACTCGCGGTGTATGGATACTGATCAATAGTGACATCCAAACCATTTGTCCTGGCTTCTTTAACCAAACTTAAGGTGACATCTGATTTTCCCCAGTTTGATTTTCCCCCAATTTTAAAATGCGAAATCTGAACAGGAATAGATGCCTCTTTCCCGATATTAATGGCTTCTTTAACAGCTTCAACCGCCTAGTTCTCTTCATTACGGATGTGTGAAGCATAAACACCTTTATTCTTTGCAGCAGCTTTTGCTAAGGCGATTACCTCTTCGGTTTCTGCATAAGTTCCCGGTATATAAATCAATCCTGTAGATAATCCAACCGCACCTTCCTTCATCGCCTGATCCACCAGAGCGTCCATTTTTTGCTGCTCTGATACCGTCGGCTTACGATCGTCGCGGTTCATCACCTGAGCGCGGACCGTATTATGTCCAATCAAGCTTGCCACATTTATGGATGTGCGAATCCGATTAATCTCCTCTAAAAAGCTTTTGATATTATCCGCAGATCCACCACAATTACCGGTTATAACGGTAGTTACACCATCGAAAATATAATTATTGGCCAATGGATTTGTAATAATTCCCCCTTCTATATGACCATGAACATCAATGAAGCCGGGAGCTACCAGTAATCCTTGTGCATCAATCATTTTGCTTGCACGAATATTCGTAACATATCCTGTTTTAATAATCTTCCCATCTTTTATTGCTAAATCACCGTAATACCAGGAGTTTCCCGTACCATCATAAATTTTCCCATTCCGAATAAGTAGGTCGGCATTTACCTGAGTCTGAACCACAAAAGAACACAGCACTATTCCTGCAAGGGGGAGTATTTTTTTCATCTTTTTAATTTAATAGGTACAGGCCGTATCAATCGTTAATAGCCTGATAAGTTAAGGCCCTGAATTTTTCTACCACTTCATTATGCGTTCTGGCCTGTAACTGGCGATAAAAAAGGTAAACCATTTTTTCTTTAGGATCAACCCAATAAGAAGTTGCGAAAGCGCCACCCCAGTTAAATGTTCCAACCTGTGCGGGAGCGCTGCCACTATTTTGATCAGTAACTACTCCGAAGCCCAAACCGAAAGTTCCACTGGCATAAGAAACACCCTCGATTTGGTTAGTGGTCATCATTCTTACCGTGTTACGGCCCAAAAATCTTTTCCCATTGTAAATGCCATTATTTAAGAGCATCTGAAGGAAGATACCATAGTCATAAAGGGTAGAGCTTAAACCGGCACCACCTGAATAATAAGTATGTGGTACCAATGGGTAATTAGGTGTTGCCTGACTGTTTAACATACCCCCTGTAGCTTTCACTAATTTACCCTGTGGGGTTTCAGTATACAGGTTGACCAGACGATTTGCTTTGGACTGAGGTAAGTTGAAATGGGTATCTTTCATTCCTAAAGGCTCAAAAATCCGGGTTCTGAAGAACTCATCCAGACTTATTCCGGATATTACCTCAACCAAACAACCCAGAACATCGGTGTTCAGTCCGTAAGTAAATTTCTCACCGGGATGATGCATTAAAGGCATTTCACCCAGGCGCGTCATAGCCTGGAGTAGTGTTCTGTCTTTTACACCCAAACCTGCCGTAATGTTGTTTTTCGCATAGATCGCATTTGCTTCCTTTGAACCAACTTGAGCGTAGCCTAATCCTGAAGTATGAGTCATTAGATCTTTGATGGTTACCTCCCTTTTTGCAGGCACTGTGGTGTAGCTTGTATCTTTCGGGTTAAATTCAACGAGAACATTTTGCTTTTTAAATGAAGGAATATACATTGAAACCGGATCGGTCAATAATAGCTTACCTTCATCAAACAACATCATAATGGCTACGCTGGTAATGGCCTTGGTTTGTGATGCAATTCTAAAGATGCCATCCTTTTGAAGCGGCGCTCTCGTATCTAAATCATTATACCCATTTGCTTTATAATAAGCGATTTTACCATCACGTATGATTAAAGCAGCCCCTCCGTTCATATATCCTTTTTCTACCCATTCATTCATGGCATTGTCAAGTCGTTTTAGTCGCTCTGATGAAAAGCCTGCGGCTTCAGGTGTTGAATTTATGATGGTCTGGCTGAAGCTTATGATACTTACAGAACAGACCAGGAGAAGAATTAATAATTTTTTCATGGAATTTAGTATGGCTTATTATTTAAGGGTTTGATTTTTATAATGATTTGTAAATTATGGAAATAGAATTCATAATACAAAACATCAACTGAATTTTCATTTCTTATTTCACCCTGACAAATTCCGTAAGCGGATCTCCAAAGGGGCGGGTACTGATACGGTCGATCTCTCCTTTATCATTTGTTAGAAAACTGATCCGCATATCCGGAAAACCTCGGCCATCCTCCATCGTAATAAATTGATCATAATGCCAGTGATGCAGGGTTGCATTTAAACTTCTGTATTTTAATTGAAGGCTATTGTTTTGTAGGCCAATCAGAATGTCACCGTATACCGGGTGACTGAATTTGCCGGTGTAGGCCAATGCTAAATGAGAAGGGAGCGTATTTTTAACTTGTGATGCATTGATTTCATCGACAGTTTTCTTATTTTTTTCCTGTGATTCCAGATAATCTTTTCTATATCGGGCACTCCAGTTGGTTATTTCTCTATCCTTTAGGATATCGATAAGTGGAAGGTTCATCACCGAACGAAGCGAACCTGCTGAAAAGGAATTATGTACGATAAATAGAGCTAAACTATCACTTGGCAAATAAGTTAAATTGGAATAAAAACCATCAATTGATCCGGTATGACTGATCATTTTAGTGCCTTTATAGGTCTGAAGCATTCGCCCTAAGGCATAAACTGAATTAGATAATTCATCATACCGGCCTATTTTGTCAGATATTGCATTTGGAATCTTAGTTTCTTGAACCGCAGTTGTAGCGATAACCTGCTTCCCTTTATAGTTTCCGCCATTAACCTGTAAGATCAGCCATTGGCTCATATCAATCATATTGGAATAGATATTACCTGCCGGAGCAAGTGTTTCAGATTGCGCTATGAAGGTACGAGGGGTCAGCTTACCGCTACCTTCTGCCTGAAAATAGGACAAGGCATGCTCTTCCGGATGGGCTCCAACACCTGTGAATCCACTTGAGGTCATCTCCAGAGGCTTAAAAATCCGCTCTTGAATGTTTTCCTCCCAACTTTTACCGCTTATCGCTTCAATTCCGATTCCGGCTAAAGTATACATGTTATTATTGTAAATATATCCTTCTCTAAAACCGAGTTCCGGCTTCATGTACGATATTTTGTTCAAAAGTTCCTTTCTTTGGAAAGATGCATTTAACCAAATACCATCATAAGCCGGTAGCCCGGTACGGTGACTTAATAAATCCCTAAAGGTGACCTTAAAATTTAACTCTGGATTGTAAAAATTGATTTCCGGTACATATTGCTTAATGGGTAAATCCAGATTTAATTTACCCTCTGTGGCAAGTTGTGTGGCCAGAGTAGCAGTAAACAATTTAGTATTTGATGCAATCGGAAAAAGTGTGGTCTCGGTAACAGGGAGTTTGTTTTCCAGATCGCGGTAGCCATATCCTTTGGTGTAAATAATCCGATCTTTATGAACAATAACCAAGGCCAGTCCGGGAATATTCCAATCTCTGAGTAAAGTATTTACATAATTGTCAATCTTAATTCCTTTTTCTTTGAATCTATTGCTCTGGGATGAAACGGTCAGAGGTAACAATAAGAGAATTATGAGTATTTTTTTCACCTGATAAAGATATTTATTTATTTGATTAACAGGTCTTTGGGTAAAACAGGATTACTGAGCAGGTTTCCGAAAACCTCCCATCGTTTTTTTTCGTCTTCTGCTTTCGATTCAACATAATTTTTGAGCAGGTCCATCCCATAGTTATAATTGATAATATAACTACGATATTTTTTGATGAAGGAAATTGATTTTAAGGCGGTTTCTTCATCGTATAGACAATAGTTCATCATCCAAGCTAATGCCTGTTTTTCATCCATGGTTTTATTTATTAAGCCTCTTCCCGCCTCATTTCTGGCATAATTAAGTTGTGATCTGATTGCAATAGCCTTAAAATAGAGATCCAGGTTTGTGGTATCAAGGCCTGCTAAGGGCAATAGATACTCCATAGAAAATTTGAGCTTATTTAAACCTGGGAAAGCCAACTCAACCCCATAATTGGCACTTCCCTCGGCAATGAATGATTGGGGACTGAACAAAGGATACAATGAAATTTCAACCCATCCCTTGTCGCGGTATAGATTTTTTTCCAAAAGTAAGTTATATACATGGTGTCCAGGATAACTTTCATGGCTGC
>VGGW01000077.1 GCA_016868395.1 Bacteroidota bacterium
ATTTTCTGTTCAGAATTAAAGATTCTTCGTGTGCTTCTACGAATGTCTTTAATGAAATTCTCTGCTGTTTTTTTCTTGGGTGTTTTCATGGTTATTCAAAGTTAAAGATTTTGAAAACACTCCCTTAGTTTTGACCTAAATCAGTCCACTTTTTGCTGACGATTTACAAGTTGGAAGCAAAATAAGTCCAAAAGAAGAAGATGTAAGAATGGATCAAAATAATTCTACAAATTACAGCGGAATCAGCAATCAGAACGACAAGCGTCTGGCAAGCTGGGATTAAAAAAAAATAGGATCGTTTTTTCTGTTATTTATCCGGGTCATGGATTCAGGATGGGGGTGTGTTTTGACTGCTGTGTAGCTAAATTTTAAACAATGATTCAGGACTAATCCTAGATTTATATCTTTGTTTAAAAACCAATTTTATGCAAGAGATTAGAAGATATGTTAGCGACAATAAGCAGCGCTTTCTGGAGGAGTTATTCGAGTTATTGAGGTTTCCATCCGTTAGTGCAGATCCAAAGTATAAAGCGGATATGCTCAAAACTGCACAATATGTTGCTGATAAGTTAAAAACAGCAGGTGCAGATACCGTCGAGATCTGTCCTACTGCAGGTTATCCGATAGTTTTCGGAGAAAAAATTATTGATCGCTCGCTTCCAACGGTTTTGGTCTATGGGCATTATGATGTTCAGCCTCCTGATCCGATTGAATTATGGCACACTCCTCCATTTGAACCAACCATTCGGGATGAAAAAATCTATGCGCGCGGATCATGTGACGACAAAGGGCAATTCTATATGCATGTAAAAGCTTTTGAGCTGATGATGAAAATCAACTCACTTCCATGTAATGTTAAGTTCATGATTGAAGGGGAGGAAGAAGTGGGCTCAAGCAATCTTGGTATTTTTGTCAGTCAGAACAAAGAGCGTTTAAAAGCAGATGTAGTTTTGATTTCAGATACTTCCATGATTGGGTTAGAAAACCCTTCGCTTGAAACGGGTTTGCGCGGACTATCCTATGTTGAAGTTGAGGTTACCGGTCCGGACCGCGACTTACACTCCGGCGTTTATGGAGGAGCAGTTGGAAATCCTGCAACCATACTGGCTAAATTAATTGCTTCCATGCACGATGAAAACAATCATATTACGATTCCTGGTTTTTATGATGATGTATTGGAATTAAGTGAACAGGAAAGAGACATGTTGAATAGGGCTCCTTATAATGAGTCGGAATATAAAGTTGATTTAAAAGTAGATGAGCTTTGGGGGGAAAAAGGATATACTACCCTTGAAAGAACAGGCACTCGCCCTACCCTGGAAGTTAATGGTATTTGGGGGGGCTACATCGGTGAAGGTGCAAAAACTGTCCTTCCATCCAAAGCCTATGCAAAAATTTCAATGAGATTGGTCCCAAACCAGCAATCTGATAAGATCACTAAACTTTTTAAAGATCACTTTGAAAGTATTGCGCCAAAAAGTGTAAAAGTTAAAGTTACGCCACATCATGGGGGTGAACCGGTCGTAACTCCAACGGATAGTATAGCATTTAAGGCAGCGCAAAAAGCAATTTTTGAATCTTTTGGTAAGGAACCAATCCCGACCAGGGGCGGAGGAAGCATTCCAATTGTGGCTTTATTTGAAAAGGAGCTGGGTATAAAAACAGTTTTAATGGGTTTCGGTTTAGACAGCGATAATCTTCATTCACCCAACGAAAAATTTGATTTGGCTAATTTCTACAAGGGAATTGAAACAATTCCATTATTTTTTAGATACTTTGCCGAACTGAGTAAATAGCAAAAGATAAATTAAAATCCTTAAGGCTGGAATTTTCCGGCCTTTTTTATTTAAGCTGTGTTAAATATCAAATGTTTACCGGCTATTTGCCATTCGAAATAATATGCGATTTCCTGTGGCCAATCCATTGATTAAATGGCTAAACTAAGCTTTAATGCAAGGGAATTGATTTCAATAAGAATATGGCTATTGTTTCGGAATCTGGTCTGACGGATTAAAACCGTTTTCTCTTACATTTTTTAAAGCAATTTGAGAGTAATTAAATACGCCACATTTCACAGGAGGAGAGAAAATCCTCCTCAGCATCTGCTCCAATACCAGGCAAATCAGGTAGCTCAAGAAAAAATCCTGAGTAACTAACTCCGTCCTTAACTGGGTCCTCAAGATGCCCAAGTAAGCAAGTATCCAAATCGAAATAGTTGATTCCCGGACAGGCATAGGCAAAATGTAAATTAGCACTTAAGGCTATTCTGCTTTCGAGCATGCCTCCAATCATACATGGGATACCTGATTGAAGTGCAACTTGATGAATTTTTAACCCTTCCTGAATGCCTCCTGACTTAGCAAGTTTAATATTGATGTAATCACACGATTCTGAATTTATAAGTTTTCTTGCATCGTGATGATTAAAGCAACTCTCATCCGCCATTATTTTTATTTTCGTCTGTTTTTTTAATTCCGGCAGCTGATCATCATACCAGGTTCGCATGGGCTGCTCACAAAATTCGATAGTTTGAATTTCCATCTCATTTAAACATCTTTTTGCATCCTCAAAACTCCAGCCCTGATTGGCATCAATTCTTAAAACTATTTCTTTACCAACTCTTTTTCTTATTTCCATGATTCGTTGTAAATCAATATCCGGGTCCTTACCTAATTTTACCTTAAGAATCCTAGCCCCTTGATTTTTATATTTTACCGCCATATCAGCCATAATAGCAGGCTCAGCTATACCTATGGTCATGTCAGTTTCAATAACCCTTTTTTCTCCACCTAAATATTGATACAAGGGCTTGCATACATTTTTTGCTGCGATATCATAAAATGCCATATCAAAAGCACTTTTAATGGTTGAATTAATGGCCGTAAAGTTATGCAGATCTTGAAGTCGGGCGGAAATGTTTAGAGGATCTTTACCCTTTAGAATGGCGGCAAAATCTCTAGCCATTGCCAAACAGGTTTCTTGTGTTTCTCCTGCAATCATTGGGAATGCAGAACACTCTCCAACTCCATAATGTTCACTGTCGGTATAAATCCGAATAAAAACGTTTTGTGCAAAATCCATAGTACCTGTTGCAATTGTAAAAGGTTCCATTGTAATACTAAATCGGTAAATGTCTGTATGGGTAATTTTCATTGACTAATAACTAAGTGCTTTCATCTTATAATTAAGAGATGAATAAATCATCATTTATTAATGATTAGCCTTTCGGTTTTTCATTAATCAGGAGCTTTAATAGGCGAAATTTAAAGCTTTACATTTAAATTGAGTGATATTTTTATTTGATTAATTTCGAAATTGAATCACAATTAGCTTTTTTCTGCCTCCTTCGTATTTTCTAAACTTGTTGTGCGTTATAATTGACCTATAAATCAAATTACTAGTTCTTTATTGGTTCTATAAAATTAATTTTGATTGTCATACTGATTAAAGAATCAAATCTCAGTTTTTTAGCTCCAATGGGATGAAAATACTGTTGGATGATAATCAGGGGGGATAAGACCTCGGAAAGTTCAATCAAAAAATAATGTTTGTTGAAATAGTTTAATCGGCTTTTCATTAGTATCCTATCATTGAACAGGAAAGTTTTGGAGATTTGGCGGACGCCCCAATTTTGAAGGAATATTTTGCCTGGTTCAAGATCGACCATAAAGTTTGAACTTGTATTGACCAGATATATTCGGGTGGTGTGGAATTAATGAATGATCGTTATTGAATTGTTTCTATCTTCCTGATCAAAGGCAAATAATTTTTGGGTTACTTTTTCCAGAAAATTGATTGGAAAAGTTCATTCAGAGATTTGGCGGTTTTCAGGGAGAATAACCTGTTTAAATGTCAAAAAAGTGTTAAGACTTACCGAAGAAAAAATCATCCATAAAAATTTATTCCTGTTGAAGAGGATATTCTACTAAACCTGTCATCTACTTCGTATTCTCCAATTAAATCCTATGCCTATAAATGGGTAAGGTTATCTTTAAATACGTATTTGTGCATCAAGAGATTGATGAAACCGGTCCAGCTGCTGAAAAGGAGCGACCGCAAATTGAAAAATATGATATTCCTTATAAAATACTTTGGGCATGAGCTTAAGGAACATTATCTTTGCTAATTAACAAACAAGTTAAGGTAACCAAATTTTAATTTTGCCTGAACAAAACTTGTCTTTTGCCTCTAACTTAGGCGATCGACGTAATTAACCAAATTGATAACTGTAATTTAATAGTGGGTGGACAGGATTAAGAATCCCAAACCTGTTATAAAAAAAATATTAAAATGATAATTCAATCAAACCGCGTTGTGGCGCTAACGTATGATCTTTACACGAAAGAAAGTGGTCAGGAAGTATTTGTAGAAAAAGCGGATGAACAAAATCCTTTAGTTTTTTTATTTGGGGTTGGGATGATGCTTCCCAAATTCGAAGAAAATTTAGCGGGTTTAAATATTGGGGATCTCTATGATTTTTATTTAACCGCAGAGGATGCTTATGGCTTAAAAGATGAGAATGCAATTACCGAGCTTCCATTGGATATGTTCGGAGAAATGGAAATGGCTGAAGTCGGGTCAATTCTGCCTTTGCAGGATAATGAGGGTAATCAGTTCAGGGCCAGGGTGAACGAATTAACTGAATCAGCCGTGATCGTTGATTTAAACCACCCAATGGCGGGGCAGGATCTTCATTTTATTGGTAAAATCATTTCTGTTCGTGCAGCTACAGAAGAAGAACTTGCACATGGGCATGCGGATGTCTTAGATGGTCACGCAGGTCATTAATTTATAAGGAATTTTTTATGGAAGGTATTACCATTGGTAATACTTTTTTTTATTTTAAAAATCATCTGTTCTTCATCTTGTCAGTCTAGGTTTACATTAAAAAAACATAGATATGAAAAGATACACACAACTAAAAAGTGCCATACTGGTAGCCGGTATAGCTATTTTGAGTCTTAGCTCATGTAAAAAAGACAATACCTTAGCTTTGGATGATGAACTTCAGTTTGCCAAACTTGAGGCCATTACAATAAGTAGTACTACAGCAATAAAGGGCTCTGGAAACAGTTCCGATTCACTTTTTGCAATGGAGGCTTGTAAAAAAGGGAATAAAAAAACTCCGATTGAACAAAGTCTGCTACCCTCGGTAATTACCTCGTACTTAAGTTCTAATTATGCTGGTAATACCTTCATTAAGGCTTATAGAATTAATAATCAGTCTACTTCAGCATTGGATAGTTACGTGGTGATGGTCCAATTTAACGACAAGCCTGTTGCCATAAAATTTGATGCTAAAGGAGCATTTGAGAAAATATTAGAAATCCGGGAAGGTCGAAACATGAAAGGCAAAGGAGGATGGCATACTGGAGGTTGTTTTGATAACAGGGATGGAAAACAAAGAGATACCCTAGCAATAAGTGCCATTCCGAACGCAATTAAGACTTATATGACTTCAAACTATGCTGCTGATACCATTGTTCATGCCTTTGTTAATAAGGATCAGAGTATTGTTATAATCACTAAGAATGTAGAATTTTTTGCTAATGCTTTCACATCGACAAATACTTTTATAAAGCGCACTCAATTGCCTGCAGGACATGCTAAAGCAAAGTCGGTAGCGGCATCTGTTCTGCCTTCCGGTGTAAACTCTTATTTAAGTGCTACCTATCCTAATTACGTTTTCAAAAAGGCTTTTGAGATGAGAGCTAATAATATTCTGAAGGGTTATTTAGTACTTATTGATGCTAATCTAACAAAGTATGCGCTTCATTTTGATGCTAATGGACAATTTGTCAAGGCCGTAACGATTCGATAGCGTTAGGTTTGTAATTGGTGTTAAAGGCTGCTTCCAAAATTGGGAGCAGTTTTTTTTTGTTATATGGGAAAGTAGGTATTAGTTTCAGTTTGGATTTCGAATCATTTTATAGTTTTAGGTATAATTTATATAAATTGCTGCCCTTGATTTATCATTTTAAAATAGTGGCTTAATTCTATTCAGATCAAGATTTTAAAATATACCAATTTAAAGCGTATTCATACTAATGAGGTTTATCATTTACTTTGTTATCTGTTTTTTCACTTCTGTTAAAACGTTTGGTCAGCCGGCTCAACCTGAACTCTTAATAATTCCAAAACCGGTCGAGTTACATCGGGGAAGCGGTCATTTTAATCTGCCCAAACAGGTGGTGATATTTCTACCTGATCTACCCGAATTAGCATTGACCCGGAGTTTTTTAAAGGATCGTTTGTCTGTTCCCACAGGTTTTCATGTTGTTTTGGGTGGTCAGGAAAGTGCATCAATTAAATTATTAATAGATCCGGTCTTTAATCCTAAGCTTGGTTCTGAGGGTTATCACCTTTCGGTGAGCCATTCCCAAGTTATAATCAAAGCCAATCAGCCGGCAGGTTTATTTTATGGAGTTCAAACATTACTTCAACTTTTACCGAAGGAGATAGAAAGTAAAGTATCGGTAAAGCATGTCAACTGGCAAATTCCTGTTGTTGAAATTATTGATTATCCAAAACTTGCTTGGCGCGGTTTAATGTTTGATGTAGCCCGACATTTCTTTACTACAGCCGAGGTAAAGCAATACATAGTCAGCATGTCAAGGTATAAATATAACGTGCTACACCTTCACCTTACTGATGATGAGGGTTGGAGAATTGAAATCCGCGGCTTTCCAAAATTGACGGAAGTTGGTGCATGGAATGTTAGAAGAGTGGGAGATTTTGGGGATTTCATCCCTCCAAAAGCAGAAGAACCTCGTGACTATGGTGGATTTTATACGCAGGAAGATATCAGAGAGTTGGTTAAGTTTGCAAAAGATCACTTTATTGACATTTTGCCCGAGATAGATGTTCCTGGTCATAGCCTTGCGGCGATAGCTTCTTATCCCGAATTATCTTGTACACCTGAAGCCGTTAGATATAAAGTAAGATCAGGAGAGAAAATAATGGATTGGTCGAGAGGGGCACCTCCTATAGCTTTATTAGATAATACGCTATGTCCTGCAAATGAGCTGGTATACAGTTTTATGGACACCGTGATTAGTCAGATTGCAGACCTCTTTCCTTTTGAATACATACACCTTGGGGGGGACGAGGCTCCAATTAATTATTGGCAGAAAAATGAACAGATTAAGGCTTTAATGCAGCGTGAAAGCATTAAAGACATAAAAAAGGTACAGGGTTATTTTACCAAAAGGGTTGAACAGATTGTAGAATCTAAAGGTAAAAAAATGATGGCATGGGATGAGGTTCTGGAGGGAGGTGTAAGTCCTTCTACCGCAGTCATGAGCTGGCGAGGTATGAAGTATGGTATTGAAGCAGCGCAAAATGGGCATCAAGTGGTGATGAGCCCAACAACATTTGCTTATCTTGATTATATGCAAGCCGATGAAATTTCAGAGCCGAGGGTATATGCTTCATTAAGATTGAGTAAATCTTATGAATTTTAGCCTGTTCCGGATGGAGTGGATTTGCAATATATAAAAGGTGGCCAGGCAAATTTATGGACGGAGCAAGTGTATACCTTTAGACAGGCAGAATACATGACCTGGCCAAGGGGACTTGCTATTGCGGAATCAATCTGGTCACCTGAACAACAAAAAAATTGGTCTGAATTCTTCAATAGGGTGGAGCAGCATTTTGCCCGGCTTGATCTTGCTGAAACAAAATATTCACCTTCAGTTTATGATCCTATTTTCAAGGTTGGTAAAACTACTGATAACAAATTAACAGTTGATTTGAGCACTGAAATTGAAGGATTGGATATTTATTATTCATTTGACAACTCCTTTCCCGACAGGTTCTACCCCAAATATTGGAGTACCCTGATTGTGCCAATAGATGCGAAGCAATTGAAACTAATAACCTATAAGGGGAAGAATCCAGTAGGGCGGATGCTGACAATGCCCATTTCTGAATTACGAAGACGTGCCAGGTTGTAATAATTTCAATCTTCAGCCGCCATTAAAAATGGTTTAGTCCTTAGGGTTTAGAATCGCGGGTAGTTTATGCCAAAGAATATAATTCCTCACGTTGTTGTTTAACAAGATCGCTAGTGATGTATCCATCATAGGTCATCAGTTTATCGATGATACCTCCAGGAGTTAATTCTATGATTCGATTGGCAACTGTCTCAGTCAATTCATGATCTCTTGAAGTAAACATAATTACTCCTTTAAAGTCCTTCATACCATTATTGAGTGCAGTAATTGACTCCAGATCAAGGTGATTCGTTGGCTCATCGAAAAGCAATAGATTAGCCTGCTGAAGCATCATTCTGGAAAACATGCAGCGCATTTTCTCTCCACCGGATAATACGGATGATTGCTTTAATACCTCTTCACCGGAGAATAGCATCCTCCCTAAAAAGCCGCGAATGAATTGCTCATCTTTATCGGCATCAGAGAACTCTCTAAGCCAGTCGACCAGATTAGTATCCTTTCCATTAAAATAAGCAGAATTATCATTTGGGAGATCAGCAGTATTAATGGTCACGCCCCATTTGAATGTACCCTTAAAATCTTTATCTCTGCCGGTCAAGATATCATAGAAAGCAGTAGTTGCCAAACTATTTTCGGACAGAACTGCAATTTTATCACCTTTATTTACCATCAGATTGATGGAAGAAAAAAGAATTTCACCATTTAAATCTTTCCTTAGATTTTCAATCTGCAGAATCTGATCACCTGCCTCACGACCCTGATGATTGAATAATATTGCAGGATATTTTCGATTTGATGGTTTTATCTCATCAATATTGATTTTATCTAAAGCTTTTTTGCGACTTGTAGCTTGTTTTGATTTTGATGCATTCGCGCTGAAACGCCGTATAAATTCTTGAAGTTCTTTAACCCTTTCTTCAGTTTTTTTATTTTGATCGGAACGTTGTTTTAGTGCTAGCTGACTTGATTCATACCAAAAGGAATAATTACCGGTATATATATTCATTTTACTGAAATCAATATCAACCACATGGGTACAAACTGTATCCAAAAAGTGTCTGTCATGAGAAACTACCAGGATAATTCCTTCGTATGATGCAAGAAAATCTTCCAGCCACGCGATGGTTTGTATGTCAAGGTCGTTGGTTGGTTCATCAAGCAAAAGAATATCAGGTTTCCCAAATAATGCCTGGGCAAGTAAAACACGAACCTTCTGATTGCCATCCAGATCTTTCAGGAGATTATAATGAAATTCTTCTTTAATCCCTAAATTACTCAACATGGTTGCGGCGTTATTCTCTGCATTCCAGCCATCCATTTCGGCAAAAATATTCTCAAGCTCACCGACTCGTTCACCGTCTGCTTCAGTAAAATCAGCTTTTGCATAGAGTGCATCTTTCTCTTTCATGATGCTATACAATTCATTATGCCCCATCATTACGGTTGCAATCACAGGGAACTCATCAAATGCACAATGGTTTTGGGTAAGTACAGCCATTCTTTCGCCGGGTGTAAACGATACAGAGCCACTGCTGGGGTCAATTTCTTTAGAGAGAATTTTTAGGAAAGTTGATTTTCCGGTACCATTAGCGCCAATTATACCATAGCAATTTCCGGGGGTAAATTTTAAATTTACCTCTTCAAAAAGAGTCCGTTTACCGTAACGTAAGGAAAGATTGGATACTGTTATCATGAATTAAATTAAAATACAAATGTACGGATTTAATGCCGTATTTTAAATTTGAAAGCCATATTTAACCTTGAAATACGGCCTTTTATTAGATATTATATTCTATGGATCAGGTTAAATTATTAAATAAGTTATCCAAAGCTCTGACCAAAATGGAAGTGATTCAAATTGCAAAAGATCAATCCTGCCGGCCACTAAAGCTTCTGAATTTAAGTTTATATCCTGAACACGAAATCGCATTCAGAGCAGCCTGGGTTCTTGAGCAGTTTCTATATTACAGATTGGATGATCTTGTTGAAATCTTACCTGAATATTTTTCAGCATATAGCATGCAGAAAAATCCTAGTTGTCAGCGACATTTAAGTAAGATATTGATAGGCCTTACTGATAAAGGTTCGGCGGAAAAAGTAAAAGCTGGTTTAAGTCAATATCAAGATCAGATCATCGAAACTACTTTTGATTGGCTGATAAACCCCGAAACACCTGTTGCAGTAAAGGCTAATTGCATGGATATTTTACTGTATTTCACTAAAGAGAATCTTTGGATTGCCGAAGAACTCCAATTTCAGGTACAGTTCCTGTTAAAAAATAGTTCTGCTGCTCTTCAAAGTCGCGGGAAGCGGGTCTTAAAGAAAATAAAAACCTCATATAATGTGCTTTGATGCTCATGAATTCGTGATAAAAAATGAATCCCGACTTTTACAGATGTTTCGTAGATCTTTAAAATTTGTGCTTCTTTGCACAAATGATTACGATAAAAGAAGAACTTTATAAAGAGTGCTTTAATTATGTTCAGGAATGTATTGATACAGCTCAACAAGCTATTGACGATGCGATAGAATCAGCGAACGAAGATACCAAAAGCAGCGCCGGAGATAAGTTTGAAACCGGCAGAGAGATGATTCAGCAAGAGATTGACAGAAGCATGAAACAATTGGAGGAGGCAAAAAAACAAAAGATAAGCCTCCAACAGATTGAACATCATCAAACGTATGATTCCGTTCAAAATGGAAGTTTAGTCAGTACAAATTTTGGTAAATTTTACATTTCGATCAGTAAGGGCCAAATACGAGTTCAGGGCGCTAATTATTTTGCAATTTCTTGCATGTCTCCTATTGGAATGAAACTGATGCGTCAGAAAATTGGGCATGAGTTTGATTTTAACGGAAAGCTTTTTAGGATTGAGGATATACAATAGCGTTTGCTATTTAATCTTTTTTTATTAAAATATTCTCATCCAGCCAGTTAACTATCTCTTTAGTCAGGGCAATTCTCCTATTGGTGAAGGCATGATCTGTGTCCCAAATTTTATAATCAAAACTTTTTTGGGGATTATATTTTGAAAGGTAAGTATTGTTCATATGCTCATCGATTACCAGTATCGGTTTAACGGATTTAGATACCTGTAATTCAATATTATACTGGTTAATATTACTGAGAATATCATTTAAAAAAGTATTTGGATCACAATTAAGCATTCCAAGAGTAATTAAATATTCTTTGAGTCCGATTAAGTTCCCTGCTGCAAGTTCACCTTGTAACAAGGTGTAAGGATTGAAAACTGAAATGCCAATAACTGACTTAACTCTGGGATCTTTTATGCCAGCCAACATGGCAATACCTGCTCCAATACCATGACCAATAAAAGCTATTTTGGAGGTATCAATTCTTAATTTTACCGTATTCAGGCTATCGTGTAGATAATCTAATACAGCCCCTGCATCATCTATTGCGTTCTGAAACCCAAACATCCCCTTACTTCCCCAGGCTCCACGATAATTAAAATAAAGAACATTATATCCGGCACGTCTCATATTTTGAGCTAAATCCAAGCCACGCTCATGACCCGGTAAGCCATGTAATAAAACAATTGTTGGATGTGGTCCCTTTCCGTTTGCGGTGTAGGAAAATCCGTATAGATTAAATCCCTTTGAACTTATCCTTAGCTCAACCTGTTCAGCAGGATAAAATTCATCGGGCTTGAAATCATTGTAAAGGTATTCAGTACTTCTTTTCTTTGAAATTATTTTATTATCTGATTTACAGGAAGATAAGATAGATATTATTGAAACTGTGAAAAGCGTATAAAAGAAAAAAATCTTCATATTGGTTCAGCAGATAAGCATAAACTTTAAAATTAAGCTAAAAAAAGGGCTTATGTCGAAAACCATAAGCCCCCTAATATAGGAAACTTTTTTATCGTACCTTAAAAACTACTTTTGAATTCGCCCACAATAGAGAAACATTCCCATTGTCTTGAATTTCAATGGTAAAAGTTTCTGTATTGTTTGAAGAATTTTCGGCTTTAACATTTACCCTTAAGGCATCTTCGCTTTCTTTATAAACGGTACCCCATTGTTTCCAGCTTTTGTTGAAAATAATAGTCCATTCCTGATCTCCAGGGATTGTATAGAGACCATACTTGCCTGCCGGTAATGGCTTTCCCTCAATCTTTACATCTTTATTGGTTTCAAATACCGTAGCTTCATTTGCGCCGGTTCGCCAAACTTTTCCAACCGGGGCAAGTACTGCTAAGGTTCTTCCTTTCAAAGATGGTCGGCTATAGTCAACAGAAATGCTAGCTCCGGAAGAAATAGTCTTAGAAATAAGTGCTGGTGGACTTGGTCTTTTGCTTTTATCCTGCTGAGCAGAGGCATTAAGACTTAACAACAGTCCTGATAATAAGGTCAATAGAAATAGTTTTTTCATGTTTTTCTTTTTAATAATTAACTAAGATATCGAATAGAAAATATTCACTTAAAATTAAAAACTTTTCACAATACTGTTGTGAAGGGTGCGTGTTGACCAATATCCGCTGGCAATGATTCGTCGGATGGTAAATAATGGATCATTTTCATCTCGTTTTTCTGCAAGAATGAATGCAGAAGTGAATCCTCTTTTCTTTAATTCCGGGATGGCTTCCTTATTCCAGAGACCAAAGGGGTAGGCAAAATAGTTTACATCCTTCCCGGTAATTTCTTTAATTGTTTTTGTAGGCTTCTCTATTTGGGTGATCCAGTCTTCACCCTGATATTTCTTTACATTCTGATGGTCATAAGTATGTGAACCAATAACATGTCCTGCATCTGACAATTCTTTAACCTGGGCCTTGCTCATGTAATTTGGTTTACCTAAAGAAACAGTCATGATAAAGAATACGCCTTTAAAACCGTATTTATTTAATTCCGGGATAGCATTGGTATACTGATCAAGCTTGGTATCATCAAAGGTTAACATGATTGGCTTCTTTGGGAGCTTAGCTCCATATACCAGGTAATCATAGAGCTGATCAGGTAAAATAGTCTGATAACCGCTATCAGCTAGCATTTTCATTTGTGATTTGAACTCAGCAATCGGAACGATATAGTCTTTACCCATTTTACCATCGGTTGAAACCCAGTTTCTTATCTGGTGATAA
>VGGW01000078.1 GCA_016868395.1 Bacteroidota bacterium
GATGAATTGTTGGTTCATTCAGTGAATCATTTGAACAAAAATGGGCAGCTTTGTGTTATTTTACCAATTCATACAGCACAGTTGTTTAAAGAGTTAATGGCCCATGCAGGAGTTTGGAAAGTTAGAAAGGAGATATTCATTTATTCCTATCCAGATTCAAAAGCTCA
Source organism: Bacteroidota bacterium (assembly GCA_016868395.1). GTDB lineage: Bacteria > Bacteroidota > Bacteroidia > Sphingobacteriales > Sphingobacteriaceae > Daejeonella. The sequence continues at coordinate 168 of VGGW01000078.1, forward strand.
TCGTATAATCATGGTTATGGGAATGGAAGATAAGGACAGAGTAGAGGAAAAATTTGTCATTTATGAAAGTAGGGGAGTTTACTCTGTGGAATATAAAGCGCTACTGAAAGACTACTTTACGATTTTTTAATGCTTAACTGGGAATGAAAATTATCGGATTAATTTCTGACACTCATGGGTACTTGGATAAGGCTGTTTTCAAACATTTTGAAAAGTGTGATGAAATTTGGCATGCAGGCGATTTTGGGACTATAGAAATAGTGGAGGAATTGAGGGCGTTTAAACCATTAAGGGGTGTTTATGGCAATATTGACAGCCATGCTATTCGAACACAATTTCCTGAGCATTTGAAGTTTAAATGTGAAGAAGTAAAAGTTTGGATAACTCATATTGGTGGTTATCCCGGAAAATATGCCCCTAAAATTAGAGAAGAAATTTACGATAATCCTCCGGGACTTTTTATCTCTGGTCATTCCCATATTCTCAAAGTTATTTATGATAAAAAAATAAGTTGTTTACACTTAAATCCAGGAGCAGCAGGAAAGCAAGGCTGGCATAAAGTTCGTACATTGCTTCGATTTTGCATTTCAGAAGAAAAAATTTATAACTTAGAGCTCATCGAATTGAGGGATAGATAACGTAAAAAGTACACTAAGTAAATGAAAGGCATCTTAACATTAGGGCAATTTATAATTGAAAAGTAAAGTGATTTTCCCTACGCTAAAGGGGAGTTATCTCGTTTATTGAGAGATATTGGGATTGCTGCTAAAATTGTTAATCGGGAAGTCAATAAAGCCGGCCTGATGGATATTTTTGGGGATATGGGCACCATCAATATTCAAGGTGAATCTCAAAAGAAATTAGATGTATTTGCTAATGAGCAATTTATTGCTGCACTCAAGAGTGGTGGGGAGTGTTGTATAGTCGCTTCTGAAGAAAATGATGAATTTGTACATATCGACGGAGAAGTGTCCAAAAATGCTAAATATATATTTGCCATAGATCCACTGGATGGTTCCTCAAATATTGATGTGAATGTAGCTGTTGGTACTATATTCTCTATTTACAGAAGAATTTCGGTTGATGGTAGGGCAACTTTAAACGACGTGCTTCAAAAAGGTACAGAGCAAGTTGCGGCAGGTTATATTATTTACGGATCTTCCACTATGCTGGTTTATACAACCGGAAAAGGAGTAAACGGATTTACCTTAGATCCGTCTATTGGAGAGTTCTGTCTATCTCATCCAAAGATGAAGATTCCGGAGGATGGCACCATTTATTCCATCAATGAAGGTAACTATGTACATTTTCCTGAAGGTGTAAAGAAATATCTGAAATATTGCCAAGTGGAAGATGAACAAAGTTCAAGACCTTATACCTCAAGATATATTGGTTCAATGGTTGCTGATTTGCATCGAAACATGATAAAAGGAGGAATATTCATTTATCCTACCACATCGGGAGCACCCAATGGTAAACTTCGTTTGGTTTATGAGTGCAACCCCATGGCTTTTATAATTGAACAGGCTGGCGGACGTGCAACTGACGGTTATGATAGAATACTCGATAAAAATGTCACTTCATTACATCAAAGGTCTGCCATTTTTATCGGCTCGAAGAATATGGTTTTGAAAGTGGAAGAATTAATGCGGACTCATTCTTCCAAGAGTCCGGAAGAAAGGGCTGCCGAAAAAATGGAGAAATTGGGAATAGTAGGAGGGATTGATTAAAGATTTAATTTCAAATCTTCTTTTTCAAAATAAGTGTCAACTTGAAGAGTTTTTTGTTTCGAAGCCTGAACCGCTAATTCATCACATCGTTCATTCTCCGGATGTCCATTATGTCCTTTCACCCAGGTAAATCTTATCTGGTGTAGCTTATAAACCTCCACAAACCTCAACCAAAGGTCCTTATTTTTTTTATCCATAAAATTTGTTTTGACCCAATTGAACACCCATTTTTTCTCGACTGAGTCTATGATATATTTTGAATCTGAATAGATCATGATATCCTGTCCCGGTTTTTTAATACTTTCCAGACCCCTAATTACCGCAAGCAACTCCATTCTGTTATTGGTAGTTTTCCGATAACCTTCAGAAATTTCTTTATAGTACTTGCCTGACTGTAGTATTACTCCAAATCCTCCGGGTCCGGGATTTCCACTCGATGCGCCATCAGTATAAATATGGATCATTAAAAATAGTTTAAATTCACAATTATAGTGATTTTGTTTTTAGACGGATAGAATTTCCAATTACAATAATATCGGATAAAGCCATCGTTAAGGCGCCAATCATTGGATTAAGAAAACCAAACGCTGCAACAGGAATCGCGATTACATTATAGAAAAATGCCCAAAAGAGATTTTGTTTTATTGTCAGGAGTGTGTGATTTCCAATTCGTAACAGGTTGTCAATGATGTTAAGTTCATTTTTCAATAAGATTACCTCGGCAGATTGGATGGCAATTTGACTTGAATCACTCATTGAAATTCCGACATCAGAAGTAGTTAAGGCCGGTGCATCATTGATGCCATCACCAACCATAGCTGTTTTACCTCTTTTTTTTATTTTTTCAATCAACTCGAGTTTTTGATGCGGTTGAGTTTCTGAGTAAACTTCCTCGATACCTAAAATTGAAGCAATTTCCTCACATTTCTTTTTAAGATCACCACTGATCATAATTGGTTGAATTCCCAGTATTTTTAGGGTTTTGATTAATTGATAAGCATCAGGTCTGATCTCGTCTTCAATGGCTATTCGTGCCACCAGATTCCCATTCATTTTTAAGAAAAGGCTAAAGTCACCTTGCTCATCCCCAATACCTAAAATTTTGCGAGATCCGAACTGATAGTTATTGCCTTCTGAATCAGTACCGGTCATTCCTACCCCTTTTTCTTCAATTATATTAGTGAATATTATTCTTTCAGGAATTTTTAAAGCAAGTTCTGAAACAAGAGACCGAGCAATCGGATGATTTGAATAGGCTTCAATACCATAAATTATGGATTCAGCCTCATCTCGGGTAATCATGTTAAAGTCTAATTTCTTTATTCTAAAATTTCCTGTGGTGAGTGTCCCGGTCTTATCAAAAACCATGAATTGAAGTTTTGCTATCTCTTCAATCGTATTTCCGCCTTTAATGAGTATTCCATTTTTAGCGGCTCTCCCTAAACCGACCATAACCGCTGTAGGTGTAGCCAAACCCATGGCACATGGGCATGAAATAACCAGAACAGCGATTGAATTTAACATAGCCTGCTGGAAGCTAAGATCGAATGAATAAAAAGCAAGGATGAAGGTTAAAACAGAAATTCCAACAACAACAGGTACAAATATGGCAGCCACCTGATCTCCAAGTTTTTGTATCGGAGGCTTAGCTGATTGGGCCCTTTTCATCAATTCAATGATTTGAGAAAGGATGGTATGTTTCCCGGTTTTATTGACCAAGATATGAATGCTGCCCTTTTCTATCAGAGTGCCACCGATTACCTGATCATATTTTGATTTATCTACCGGAAGACTTTCACCTGTGAGCATGGATTCATTTAATGAAGCTTCGCCCCATATAATTTCACCATCAACAGGAACTCTGTCACCTGTATTAATCACTAAGATATCGCCCGGAACAACATCCCGGGCATTAATACTAATAATTTCTCCATCGATCAGCTTATTTGCCCTGGCTTCCTGAAATTTCATCAAATCCCTTACAGCAGATGTGGTTTGGGTAACTGACCTTTTCTCCATGACGTTTCCCAACAGAACCAGAGTGATAATGGTTGCAGCGGTTTCGTAAAATAAAAAATCAGGGCCTAAATTCATGACAGTGCCATAGAAACTATAAAAAAATGCAGCACTTGATCCGATGAATATTAAAACATCCATATTTGGAATGCCATTTTTCAGTGAGTTGATAGCACTTTTCCCAAAGTGTACACAACCTAAAATAAAAACAGGGATACATAGGGACAACTGAACCAAAGGATTGTGCAAGCCATGGTAAGGAAGGAACATGTGGGTAAAAAGTGGAACCGTAAAAATCAGGCTGAAATAAAACTTGTTTTCAACTTTTTCATAGAGTTTTTCCTGAATGGGTATGCTTTCCTCACTAACTTTATAACCAAGACCCTCTATGTTTCTGATTATCATTTTGGTTTCTGAGGGCTTACTTGTTTTGAATTTTACCTCATCATTAGCAAAATCAACATAGATGTCATGCAAACCTTTTTTCTCCAATAATTTATGGACAGAAAGTGCACAATTATTGCAGTGCATCCCGATTACCTGAAGTTCAATCAATTCCTCCTTTTCCATAATTAATCTAAAATTTGCTCTGATACAAATTTAATATTTATGCCGACTAAAATTAAAAGCTCAAATGATAATGTTCCTAATATGACACTAATATTTGTTTGCTTAGTCAATTGTTTGGGTAATGGATTAAACAAAATCATGATGCTGTAGCAGATTAGGAATTTAATTATTAGTGTCCGCGAAAATTGCACTTACAGTCAAATACGCTAAATTTTTTTTAAAAATCAATATTTTAACCTGTGTTCGATATAAATAATCTAATTCATGTGAGATTGATATAAGATCTTGCCGTGGCCTGATTATTTTTCTCAATCTCTTGCTGCCGGTCTCGTGTGCTGCCCTATTTTTTTCTGGAAATGGAACCCTTAACCTAAAATTCAGTAAGGCAAAAAAGATAGGGCGACTACCCGGGTTTGGGGTTCTATTACCTGACTACCCGTCCTGATGAAAAACAACAGCGGGTAAACTAAACCTTGCCGAAGAAGGTATTTTCCGGCTAGGGAAAATCTGAAATCGGGTAGCATTTCTTGCCGAAAATACTTCGGAGGAAAGGACTGCAGGAAGCGATAACACGCAGGTATTGCTTTCCAAAATCAAATCATAGGTGTCCGGAGCAAGATGAGATCCATCAAAAGGTTAATTTCTAATATCGAACTGAGGTAATTTTACTAAAGTTTTTAAAAGCATGCCTTCTTCTTTAACAAAATATTAGGATAATCAACATGAGGTTCCGGCGAAAGCTCGAAGCCCTTGGATCCTATGAAACTCCATTTAAAGCTTTCCCCGGACACCGGTGAAATTTAATCTAATAAATTTGCAAAATCAGTCGAAATACTTATGTTTGCAGCAATAATACGGTGGCTGTAGCTCAGTTGGTTAGAGCATCGGTTTGTGGTGCCGAGGGTCGTGGGTTCGAGCCCCATTAGCCACCCTTCCAAAAGAATTTAAATTATGATCCTAAAAAAAAGCAGTTCTTGAATAAGAACCGCTTTTTTATTTAATAATTTTCATTGCACATAGAAGAGCAATTTTTGGCCCATCATCTTGAAAGTTGGTAAAATAATATTTTTAAAAGATCTCAGAATGTTGATCCGATATCAAATACTACCTATAGCCATCATTTGATCCATATTTGGATTTGCACTTCCACCACGGAGCTCGAGGGTTACTGCAAAGGCCTGGACATTTTTAACAGACTTCATCTTCTTCATTCCTGTACTGTCGACTTCTGAGTCGAATACTCCAAGATCTACTGGTTTGCCGTCTACCATTGCCCATAATTGATATTGGTGTTCTTTATCGTTGGATGGCATCTTGAGCGAAGAAAGGTCGATCATGACCTCTTCTTCTTTCGGATTAAAAGCCACGAGCAGACTAGCTTCGGGGGCTTTTTCAGAACCTCTTAAGGTTACGAGCTTGAAATCAGCCTGATTTTGATAAAAATATAAGGCATTACGAGCATCTGTTAGTTCTTGATCAAAAGAATTGACTTGATTCGAGAACCTTTGAATTCCGGTCTCCAAAATGGCTATCTGCTCATAGGAATCATTTAGCTTCTTGTTCAAATTAATTACCGAGATGATACTCATAAATAAAAGCACGAGAGATGCAGCGAGTGAGTATTTATAAAATTGTAGCCACTTGGATGATCTATCAAATAATTTTTGAACTTTTTTATCCTTAAACTCAAGCCCATTTAATATTTTGTTGCGTAATTTTTCTGGAGGACTGATAGCATTCATTTTAGCATAGGTAATCAGTGCCAACTCAATTTGAAGAAGTTCTGTTTTAATTTCAGGATAAAGAAGGGCATACTTTTCTAATTCAAATTGTTCTTCAGAACTCAAGTCTCCTAAAACATATTGTTCTAGAATCCCCCTTTCCAAATATGATTTCAGGTCTTTCACTCAGTTAAATACTTTTCTTAAGCTAATAATCGCCTTTCTAAGTCTGGTTTTTACAGTACCTAATGGAATATCAAGTTCTTCAGAAACTTCGGCATGAGTAAAACCTCTAAAATACACCATATCCAAAATCATTTTTTGTTCGGGTTTCAATTTGGCAACAAGTTCTCTTAAGCCAATGGCTTCAGGATTTAAAGAATTATCCGATTGTTTATTCAATGTAAGTGCATTATTTTCAATGTCCTCGGTTTTTGCACTATTACGGAAATCTTTGGATCGGGTTTTATCAATGGCAATGTTTCGGGCAATGTTGACCATCCATGTGAACAATCTTCCTTTGGATGAATCATAGGATTCAAATGAATTCCAAATTCTGAGAAAGGTATCTTGAAGTAGATCTTCAGCCATTTCTTCATGCTGAACAACGCGGAATATTATACCATATAGTGAAGATGAATACATATCATATAAAGCTTCGGCACCAGCTTTTTCTTTGTTGCGGATAGCCATCACTAAATCATTTTCTGGCAAGGATTTCTTTTTTCTGTTGCTCACCGTTTAAATATCTTCATCCAAGTAGTTGAACTCCAAGACAAATATATTAAAACCTAGTTCCCGTGTGTTTCACGAGGATATTTTGACATTTACCTGATTATTAATTTTATTTAATTAAGAAGATTATTAACCTCGAAAACGCTTATTGTTTATCATTCTTTGCAAAAGAAAATCAATATGATTTAACCGTTTAAACTTTTGATAAAATCCATTAAAACTCATTTTATAGACATTAGTAGTAATTTGAAATTACTGTTCTGTTACTTTTTTATTTACAAACACTTCAAATACGAAGTGCTATGAGTTTTGGTTTTTTGTTTTTTGTTGACAATAATGCTTTACCTGGGAGAGAACCTAAAGCTCGTTAGGTTTAGACATTAAATTTTATTAACTGTATTGACTATACTATTTTATCCAATTGGAATCGCTTTAAATTTTATTTGAACTGTAATTTCTCTTTCTCAAATTATAATCACTGGACCTGATATGCAACATAATCATCAATAAATTACCTCTATTTTCGGGTATGTAACCGTATTGTAAATTTACCCGTAGGTTCATTGTTTTTTTATTAAATGTGTAAAATTGTGAACAAAAGATTTTACACTTATATTGAATCAAAAATTTTATTTTTTTTCATCTTTATAAGAATATCCAACCTTCTCATGAAGTAGTATAAAATAATTACAGCGATAAATTAATGTTATCATGAAGACTAATCTCAGTGGACTTAAGACCATAACAATTCTTTACTTTATTTTATCAGCTGAAATCGCTTGGGCGCAGCGTTATCCCGGACCATTAAGTCCGCAGGAATCCATGAAAAAACTTAAAGTGGCTGAGGGCTTCAAAATTGATTTGTATGCATCTGAGCCTCATGTATTTGACCCGGTATCACTAGAATTTGATGAACAGGGAAATGTTTTTGTAATTGAAATGCCGGATTACCCCTATGAAGTTGAACCAGGAAAGGGGCATGGTCGAATACGTTTATTGAAGGATACAGATGGTGATGGTCAAATTGATCAGTCGCTTATATATGCAGAGAATGTAACAGAGGCAACCAGTATGTTGCCATGGCAAGGCGGACTTATCGTGACTGCGGCACCCCATATTCTTTATCTTAAAGATACCGACGGCGATGGCAAATCAGATGTTAGAGAAGTTTTATTTTCAGGTTTTTTCCAGAATAATTCGGAAGCTCAGATAACCAGTTTAAAATTGGGTGTTGATAACTGGATTTATGCGAATAATCGCGGTCAGAGTGGTAAAGTAGTTTTCAGTAAAACACCGGATGCCAAACCGGTGGAAGCCAGGGGTGCAGACTTTCGCTTCAGACTTGACCGCGGTGTATTTGAACTTGAGACTGGCCCCGGACAATTTGGACAAACCATTAATGATTGGGGTCACCGTTTTTTTACTGAAAATTCGATTCATTTACAACAGGCTGTTATCCCTTGGAGATATACTCAAAGGCATCCCTATATGCCATCAACTAAGTTTAGCGTAACCATTACCGATCATGGGGAAATGATGTTTCAGGAGATCCCACCTGCCTATTGGAGGGCTGAAAGAAGTGCTCGCAGGAATAGAGTGTTTAGGGAAGCAAACTTAAATCGATTTGAATGGGCAGAAGATCACTTTACCGGCGCATCTGGTGGTACCATTTATAATGGGGATGCACTTCCGAAAGAATTTTATGGTAATATTTTTACAAGCGATGTGTCCGGAAGCCTTATACACAGAGACCTATTAAATCCAAGTGAAACTAGTCCGGTTTTAGTCGCCAAGCGCGCAGAATCTGAAACTAAAAAGGAGTTTATTTACTCGACTGACACCTGGTTCAGACCGGTTACTTTTTCGGTTGGACCAGATGGCTATTTGTATATCCTGGATTATTACAGACAGCACATTGAAACACCGGTTTCAATCCCTGATGATCTGAAGGCCGAAATGGATTTTATGGCAGGTAGTGATATGGGTAGAATTTATCGTTTATCACCTGAAAATAGTACTTACAAGGCAGTCAAAGTAGACTTGAAAAATGCCAGCAGTCAGGAGTTAGTAAATTACTTATCGCACAAGAACGGTTGGTTTCAAAGTAATGCCCAACGTTTGCTAATTGAACGACAGGATAAGAGTCTTGTTCCCGCTTTGAATTCATTATTTCTAAACAGTCCGGAAGGAAGAACCAGATTGCGAGCACTTTATACGCTTGAGGGTTTAGATGCTCTTACTGAAAGTATAGTTAAGCAGTCATTACTTGATTCTGAACCCGGCGTCCGCGAAAACGGCATCATACTGGCAGAACGATTTCCAAAAATCATGAAGATGCTAATTCCAATGATTGAAGACTCGTCAAAACGAGTTGCCCTACAAGCTGCACTTAGTTTGGGACAATTTAATGGCAAAAAAGTGGTCTCGGCCTTATCAGAAGTAATTAAAAAATATGGACACAATGAATGGTTTAGAAGCGCTGTAACAAGTTCAATCCCAGGTTCTTCGGCCGAGATTTTAAATTCCCTGATTCAGGATAAAGCTTTCTTTCATAAAGAGGAAAGTTGGAAACTAACTTTTATTCAAGACTTGTCTAATATTATTGCTGCAAGAAACGATGCTGAACAATTTTCTGCGTATCTAAAAATTTTATCTTCTGATGAATTGTCTAACGCTAATGTTCAACAAGCGGCATTGAAGGGTCTTAAAGTAGGATTAAATAAAAATGAATCTACTAAAGAACTTGCAAGTCAGTTGAACCATGGTTCAATAGATGAAGTGAAAGCAGGATTCCAATTATTATCGAAAAATTGAAAATAGTTTGATCTAAAGATTCAGTAATAGCAATCAAAAGGATGGGAGAAAAAATATTTAGTAGGAGAAAATTCATCAATAAATATCTGGTCGTAGGTGTAGTTAAATTGGGTTTAGGTACCATGATTACCGGCAGTTCGCTAAAAAGCATGGCCAATAATGAAAAAATTAGACAGCAAGAAAAAAAACCACAGGAAAATCAAAAAAATCCATGTGATGATTTAACAGGAGTAAGTGCCGAAGAAGTTGCAAAACGTAAAAAACTTGCATATGTCAACAAAACACCAATTCCGGATAATCATTGCAGTAATTGTGCACTATATCTTCCGGCGGCTAAGGATAAGCCTTGTGGTGGTTGCATGTTGTTTAAAGGGCCCGTTCGTGCTGAAGGATATTGTGCTTATTGGGCACCGATTAATAATTAGGGGAGTATAGCCTATTGAGTATCAGGTATGAAGACTAACTCGGCTTCGTTGAAAAATGATCTCCTCGGACAAGGAATACGTACTGCTCCCTGTTTTTTCTAAATTTAGCAGGATATTCCTCACATCAGACATCTGAACTCAGACAATTTTTAACTAACAACATACCAATCCACATGAAAGCTCTGTTCTGCATTTTTTTCTTATCCCTGGGTTATTCCGGCTTCGCTCAGCAGGGTCAATACATTGAATATTCAGAATCTGCGAATTTTCCCGGAAATTCGGATGCAGTAATTGTTGATGATGTAGCTCTTGTTCATACTACCCAGATCTTACCTTTAGATAAATCAGGTAAAATTCATGGTGCTGGTGATATCAATGCTCAGAACAATCAAGTATTTTTAAATGTTGCTGCTGTCTTGAAAAATGCGGGTTCCAACATGGAGAAGATTGTCAAGCTCAATATTTACCTTAGGGATACCAATTTGATTGATCTTGTTCAGGAAAAAATTGCCAAACGGTTTCAATTTGGTAGGAGACCTGCCATCAGTTTGGTGGTTGGTGAACTTTCTCAGGATGAGGTTTTGATTTCAATGGATGCTATAGCAGTTTCCGCCAAAAAAGCTGTTAAAGTGGATTATAGGATGCCCAAGAATCATTCCATAAATAATGAAACAGCAGAGTCGGCTATTTTACCCGCCGGTCCGGTAGTTTATGTTTCAGGACAGGCGGTAAAAGGAGCGCTTGCAGAGGCGACTCGAGGAACATTAGAGCAGCTTCATACTACCCTTACATTTTTGGGATTAGAGAAAAAGGATATTGTTCAGATTAAATCATTCATTAGACCAATGTCTGATCTGAAAATAGTGGAGAAGGAATTCTCTGATTTCTTTAAGGATGCTACCATTCCACCTGTGGTTAACGTGGAGTGGACGAGCAAAGATCCGGTAATTGAAATTGAACTGATTGCTTCCTCTCCAAATACAAGAGTTAACTCCGGGCAGCAAATCGATTTTATAACACCTCCGGGGATGACCGCTTCACCTATTTATTGCAAAGTTACCAGGATTAATTATGGTCAAAAAATATTTACCTCCGGCTTGTATGGCAACACCACAGGCAGTACCGATTCTGAATTGACATCTCTCTTCACCTTGATGGGCAATCTTTTTAAGAATACAGGTAGTGATTTTAGACATTTGGTAAAAGCTACTTATTACGTTGGCAATGATATTCATAGCGCAAAATTAAATGAAGTTCGCCCCAAGTATTATGATCCACTTAGGCCGCCGGCTGCATCTAAAGCTATGGTAAGAAATGTCGGAAAGTCTGGTGCCGGAATTTCCATCGATATGATTGGAGTTGTGATTAAATAGGTTTACATAATTGTGATCACTATTCAATTGGGTTAGCTTGTTTATGTTCTATTTTTTAAAAAAAATGTCATATATTTCGGGTACGTTAACGTTCAATAAGATTGGGCTATTTTCCTGAGGATTGGTATTCGTAATTCCAAAAATTTAAATGCTCTTTTGAAACTAAAAAAGAGTCTTAAAAACATGAGTTCAATGCCGAGTTTGAATTAAAGACAATTAGTCATGAAAAATAATAGAAATGATTCATCAAGACGAAAGTTTTTGAAGCAGAGCGCCATTACAGGGGTGGGTACTGCATTGACTAAGAGTTTTACACCCTCATTATTTGCCACTGAACTAAAGCCCCTTTCTAAACCGGCAATTCTGGGGGGTCCATCGGCATGTAACAAAGCCAAATGGATAAAATGGCCGATTTGGGTTCCTGAAACCGACGAAAAGCGTATTCTTGAAGTATTGAGAAGCGGAGTATGGTCACGTTCCGCACTGGTCAATGAATTTGAGGCTGCCTGGGCTAAAGCTAATGGAGCTAAACGTTGTTTGGTGGTTAATAATGGAACAAATGCATTGATTACCTCACTTAATCAATTGAAAATTGAAGCGGGTGATGAGGTCCTTGTTCCTCCATACACCTTTATCTCAACGGTTCAGGCCATCCTTATGAATGGTGCTATGCCGGTATTTGTGGATATAGATCCTGATACTTTTCAGATTGATCCTGCAAAAATTGAGGCCAAGATAAGCCCTAGAACTAAAGCTATTTTGCCTGTTCATATTTTAGGAATGCCTGCAGATATGCCACGAATTATGGAAATTGCGAAAAAACATAAGCTTATCGTAATTGAGGATGCCTGTCAGGCACCTTTGACAGAGGTTAATAATCAAAAAGTGGGTACCATCGGGAATGCCGGTTGTTTTAGTTTTCAAAACTCCAAAAACATTCCAATAGGCGAAGGGGGTGCTATTTTGAGTAATGACATTGGCTTTATGGATCGTTGTTTTTCATTTCATAATCTTGGTCTGCCTTTTGGTACCGCCGTTGGAACGTTTAGTACGGGAAGTATAAGAACCGGGACCAAAGTTCGCTTTACTGAATATCAGGCAGCCATAGGTTTAGCCCAATTAGAAAGATTGGATGTACAAACGACTATTCGCGAAGAAAATGCAAATTATTTAAAATCCAAGATTCAGGATATCCCGGGAATTGTTCCTTATCGTTTATATGATTGCGCCACCCGGGTTTCATTTCATTTGTTTTCATT
>VGGW01000079.1 GCA_016868395.1 Bacteroidota bacterium
CAAGACTTCTATCCGCAAAACGAGCATTGGCTACATAATCATTTTCATCAAAGCCCGCTAAAGGTGTTTTATCGTTCCGGGCAATCCGCAAGGCTCTGTAGGCCATGATCCGCTCGGTATCCAAAACATGCCCGATGAGTTCCAAGATAGTCCATTTTCCTTCTGCATAGGCAAAAGCAGCCTTATCTACAGCGATTTGCTTCAATAAAAGAGGAAAGGAATCCAATTGTTGCTCCAGCTCAGCCAGTACATCATCGTGGACAGTATCAACATAGCCCTTATAAAAAGCGGGATATTCATCAGCTTGTGGTCGGCACATAAGTCATATTACTATTTAAAACTATTCGGAAGGTGGTTCCTTTTCCGAGTTCAGACTCTTTAACAAAGACCGTACCCTGGTGATAATTTTCAATAATCCTTTTGGTTAGCGAAAGACCTAATCCCCAGCCTCGTTTTCTTGTGGTATAGCCCGGCTGAAAAACCGCTTCAAATTTTAGTCTCGGGATACCGGCCCCGGTATCAGAGATGTCAATAAATACCTGTTCCTTAACCAGGTTTTCTCTGATATCAATTTTTATTATACCTGATCCTTCTATAGCATTTACCGCATTTTTAAGAATGTTTTCAATAACCCAATCGAACAGCGGGACATTGATTAATGCCTCAACATGTTCATCTCCTGTGAGGATAAATTCAATTTTATCACTCACCCTTACTTTGAAATAATTGACAAACTCTTCAACCACCTCAAAGACTACGTGATTATGCAAAATGGGCTTAGATCCAATCTTCGAAAACCTGTCTGCTACCCTTTCAAGGCGCTTGACATCGTTCTCCATTTCAAGAATCAAGGGATCATCCGGTACATTAAACCTGGATTTCAGTAATTCCGTCCAGGCCATCAGGGAAGATATGGGAGTACCTAATTGATGGGCCGTTTCTTTAGCTAAACCTACCCAAACCTGATCTTGTTCCAGTCTTTTAGCAGAACTGAAAACCCCATAAGCAACCAACAAAAAGATGGCTATGACTGATAATTGGATATATGGAAATACCTTAAGCTGAGTAAGTAAAACCGAATCCCGATAATAGACATACCATTTTTCATTATTGATGGTATTTAAATCTAAAATGATTGGTTGAGGGTGCTGGGATTTCATCTCTTTTAACTGCCTTCTAAAATATTTCGGATCATACTTTTTAGTAGAATCCAAATCAAAATTTGTTTTTGTACTGTCAAGTCCCAGCCAGGTAATGATATTATCAGCCGAATCGACCACAATAGCCGGCACGGCAAGACTGTCTCTTAAGCTATAGATAAAAGTGATGTATTCATCATTCACATCAGGCATAGCGATGATATTACGGGTACTTTTAGCCCATAATTCGGCTCGGGTTCGCTCTGCTATGGATATATTCCTGACCAGATATTCAGTATACCAAAGTGAGGCACCGGCTATTACTAACGCAAAAGCAAGCAAAATAAACTTCCAGCGGCGTTTCCATTCGTATTGGTTCATATCGGTAAGCAAATTACAAAAGGAAATTGAAAGGTAGTAGGATTTTCAATATAAAACGGGGATGTGCTGTCTGTTGCATGTTGTCTGTTGTCAGTCAGTTATTGATTAATTGAAATCGAACAGTCATAATTAGCACAATGTCCCATTCTCCATTCTCAACTCTCAACTCTCAATTGTCAATTCTCAACTCTCAATTCTCAACTCTCAATTCTCAACTCTCAATTCTCAACTCTCAATTCTCAACTCTCAATTCTCAACTATTCCCTATCTTTACCCCATGCCTGATATCACTAAAAAAGTTAGAGTACGATTTGCACCCAGTCCAACGGGAGGTTTACACCTTGGCGGAGTGAGAACTGTTTTATTTAATTACCTTTTTGCCCGCAAACATGGTGGGGATTTTATACTTAGAATCGAAGATACCGATCAAAGCCGATACGTTGAGGGGGCAGAACAATACATTCTGGATTGCCTGGCCTGGTGCGGATTAAATCCTGATGAAGGCCCTAAAAATGGAGGCCCTTATGCCCCATATCGCCAGAGTGAGCGCAAGGAAAATTATCGTAAATACGCCGAACAACTGGTAAATGATGGATACGCCTATTATGCATTTGATACCCCGGCAGAATTGGATGAGCAGCGGCAAAAATTTCCAAACTTTCGTTACGGGCATGAAAATCGTGATGTCCTACGAAATTCTCTTAACCTGTCGCAGCAAAAAACACAAGCACTCCTGGATCAGGAAGTACCACATGTGATCCGCATCAAGGTACCGGCAAATGATACTGTTCATTTTTATGATATGATTCGGGGGGATGTCAGTTTTGACACTAATCTGGTTGATGATAAGGTTCTTTTGAAAGCTGATGGCATGCCAACCTATCATTTGGCGGTGGTTGTGGATGATTATCTGATGAAAATAAGCCATGCCTTTCGTGGCGAAGAATGGCTCCCTTCAGCACCGGTTCACATCCTGCTTTGGGAATATTTGGGATGGAAAGAAGATATGCCCCAATGGGTACACCTTCCTTTGATCCTCAAACCGGATGGAAATGGTAAATTAAGCAAGCGTGATGGCGATAGATTAGGTTTTCCTGTGTATGCTATGAACTGGAAAGACCCACAAAGTGGTGAAATTACCAAGGGCTTTCGGGAAATGGGGTTTTTACCTGAGGCCTTTGTCAATATGCTGGCTCTGCTAGGCTGGAATGATGGTACTGAGCAGGAAATATTTAGCATGAATGAACTCATTGATAAATTCAGTATTGAGCGGGTAAGTAAAGCGGGGGCAAAATTTGATTTTGAAAAAGCGAAGTGGTTTAATCATGAGTACATCAAGATTAGTCAAGTATCAGGTATCAAGAATCAAGTTCTTGAAATACTAAGTGCGAAGGATATCCTTGTTCAGGATAATGAATATTTTGATAAAATACTTGAAACGGTCAAAGATCGCATGACCTTTCTTCAGGATTTTTGGGATCAGGCATCTTTTTTCTTTGAACAGCCGGCTACTTATGACTTGAATGCAGTTAAACCAAAATGGACTGATGACAAAACCCAGTATTTTAAGAAGCTCATTGATACCTGGGAAGGATTAGCGCTTGTAAATGAATGGGAAGCTGTTCATCTGGAAACGACATTCAAAGCTTTGGCAGATGAAAAGGGTCTAAAACCAGGTGAACTGATGTTACCATTCAGGGTCATGCTGGTTGGTGGTAAATTTGGTCCGGGAGTTTTTGATATTGCCGTTATTCTTGGTAAAAAAGAAACAATCGAGCGAGTACAAAAAGCAATTATTGCTTTTACAGAATGATAATTCTTGTTATTTTTTATTTTTTTTGAAATAAGTTTATTAGCTATTCGGTCCATTCAAATCCCGAGCTGTTAAGCTCGATTAATTTTTTATGCAAAAACCAATTGTAACCGCTTTATTGTCCTATGGAATGTCAGGAAAGTTATTTCACGGACCATTTGTTCATGTGCATCCGGGATTTCATTTTAAAGGGGTATTGGAACACAACACCAAAAAGGTGAATGCCGATTATCCGGAAGTGATCAGTTACGATACGCTCGAGGAGGTGTTGAATGATCCTGAAATAGAGCTGGTCATTGTTAATACTCCAAGCAATACTCATGTTGATTACTCGCGAAGGGCATTAATGGCGGGAAAGGATATATTAGTTGAAAAGCCTTTTGCGCCAACAGTAGCTGAGGCTAAAGAGATCTTTGATTTAGGTAGAAAGCTAAATCGCAAGGTAATGGTTTATCAAAACAGAAGGTTTTCGAGTGATTTCGAGGTAACAAAAAACACGATTAACAGTGGTAAACTGGGTCAGATAATTGAGATCCATTTGCGATATGATCGATACCGCCCCGAGATTGGCCCGAAAGTCTTCAAAGAAACTCCAATTCCCGCGTCAGGAATAGTGTATGATTTGGCTGCTCATTTATTAGATCAGGTCATCTGTATTTTGGGCGAGCCGCTGTCCTACCGAAAAGTAACCAGAATTTATCGTAAAAATTCCCAGGTAGATGATTATGGTCATATCCATTTAATCTATCCTAATCAGTTGAATGTATTTGTAACCACCAGTTTGTTGGTGGCTGATCCGCCTCCGGGCATTATCGTTCATGGCACCAAAGGCTCATTTGTAAAGGCATTCTGCGATAAACAGGAAGATCAATTAATTGCCGGCATGAAACCCGATGAACCGGATTTTGGTGAAGAAGATCAGGGAAAAGAAGGCCGTCTGACTTTAATCAATGATCAGGGAGAAAAAACCGTTGAGCTGGTTCCATCCACTAATGGAAAATATATGGATCTTTTTGAATCCGTAGTTCAGACCATTAGAAATGATGCTGAGTTTCCGGTAAAGGAATCAGAAGTAATGATTCAAATTGGGATACTGGAAAGCGAACCATTTAAAGTTTAACCGGATAATTGAACTAATTTAAACCATAAAAGTGGCCAGGTAAACAAACAGTGCGGTAGAAATACCAACCACAAAAGTGCCGAGAGTATAGGTTCTATAACCGGTTTTTACATCAATTCCTGAAAATTGGGTCGTAATCCAAAACCCGCTATCATTAGCATGCGACACAACCATTGCCCCTGCCCCGATAGCAGCAACAATAAGTGCTTTATCAACTTCCGATTCGAATCCCATTCCGGGTAACATTGGGGCGATGATCGATGCAGTAGTAATTAAGGCTACCGTTGAAGAGCCCTGTGCAGTTTTGATTGCAGCACAAAGTAGAAAGGGCAACCAGATACCCAAATTTGCACTTGATAATCCGTTTGCCATCGTTGTTGCAATTCCACTATTTTGAAGGATTGCCCCAAAAATTCCACCCGCTCCAGAAATGATGATGATGGTAGAGGCATCATTAATTGATTTACCAACCCAACCTGTACTAGAAAGGATTTCTTTATCCAGTTTCTTGGGGATTAAAAAGACAAAAAACATTCCTATTAACAAGGCCATAACCGGAGAACCAATAAAACTAATGGTTTGAAACCACCGGGTTCCTTCCTGCCCATCCACAACTATGAATTCCATGATAGATTTGCCAATAATCAAGATTATTGGTATAACAATAGGTAAAAAGGACATTGTTGCTGAAGGCGCGTTCTTGATTTTCTCTTGTATAGCCTCTTCTGTTAATTCAGGATTCGGATCCACATAAGTTTTGGCAGCATAATATTTTGAATAAATAATGGCAACAACCAGTGCCAGCATCCCTATAATAAGTCCGACCAGCATCACCAAACCTACATCAGCACCAATAATTCCGGCAGCTGCAATCGGACCGGGGGTGGGAGGAATTAATACATGCGCTATCATTAAACCTAAGATCAGTGCCACTGCTGTTCCAACGATAGAAAGACCTGCCTTTTTTGTTAAACTTTTATTCAAAGGGTTAAGGATGATAAAACCGCTGTCAGCGAATACAGGAATAGAAACGATAAATCCTACTATTCCCATGGCTTCATGTACCCGCTTTTTCCCAATGATTTGAATGACAATCTCGGCCAACTTATAGGCACCACCAGAATATTCTAAGAAAGCACCGATAATGACCCCGAGTGCAATGACAATTCCAATTTTGCCCAAAGTGTTTCCAAAACCTTCATTTATAGACTTGATGATGGTGTCTAAGTTCATTCCTGAAACAATGCCAAAGAACAATGCCACAAATAAGAGAGCTAAAAATGGATGCAAATGCCATTTGACAGTCAGTAAAATAAGAAGTATCACACTGACTAACAGTAATATAAAGGATATCATAATTGAATTTACTATTTAATTCTAAATTCCTACTAATAAATTGAATGATTATTCGGGTGGCAATATGGATTGGGACTGGCAAAAAAATTATCTGATTTTAAAAGAAGAGATCTTTAAACCTTTGTTCTATCGGATTACCGGGATTATGAATTATTTGCCTTTTTTTGTAAATTCGGATACAGAATGATGATGAAAGCATTTAAAAGGACATTCGGATTTATCTTCTCAGTAGTATTATTACTGAGTTTTTCTGCGTTAATTCTTCCTTTAGATTTCTTGCATAATCACGACCCAATTCCTGTTTCAATAGGATCAAAACAAACTCAATCCAGTGATTCTGAAAAAGTAAATATTCAAAACAAAGCTGATTATTGCTGGGTTTGTGCGGTCCATATTGATAAAAACTACATCAAAACATCTTTTTTTGAAAAATCAGACTATCTACTTTTAGCTCTGTTTTCCTGATTTTTGAACCTAGCTCAAATTTTTTTGAATTAGTCCTTTCTCCCTTAAGAGGTCCTCCTGCAGCACAATTTTTTTCTTTTTTTTAATCAGGGTCGTAATTTTTCAGTAGGCATTTATTTGCCATTAATTTTTTAGGGATGGAAAAATAATTTTCAAATCGCTGATAGTTGGAATCGTAAACATAATTCTACATATTTATAAAGACAATCAAAATAATAAGGACATGAATAAGTTAAAATCATTACTTCTGGCAGTTTTTTTCTGCTCCGGGATAAGCGCTCAGGGGCAGACTGTCAAGACACCTTCCGGTGGAAACCAGTTCAACAGTCACACGGCTGCTTATGGTAAGCAAAATTACGCTTTGGCAAGTGAAGAGCGGATTTCAAAAAAATTAACCAAAGCTGAGTCAGATTTAAGGAATAGTATTCCCGAGTTACTCCGTAAACCGCTTGACAATGAAATAAAAATTGAGCGTTATAAAACAATTACGATGCGGGATGGGGTAAAATTATATGCTGATGTTTATCTTCCTGCTGCTCCCGGTAAATATCCAACCATTGTTATTCGTACCTGTTATGGTGTACAACGTGATGGTGGTCATCAAGACAAGATTCGGTTCGCGCAGGAGGGGTATGCCGTGGTATTTGCCGATGTAAGAGGGCGATATGAAAGTGAGGGTAAGTGGGAACCTTTCCGTGATGAATCTCAAGACGGTTATGATGTGATTGAATGGGCGGCAGCTCAGCCTTTCTCCAATGGTAAGGTAGCTACTCAGGGTGGAAGCTATCTGGGTCATAATCAATGGGCAGCAATGAGTGCAACACCTCCGCATCTAGTGGCAGCATTTCCTGGAGTTGCCTCAACCAACATTTATGCCAACTGGTTAACCATGGGTGGAGCATTTCGTTTAAGCTTCAACTACGGCTGGGGCGTTGTTCGTATGCCCAACCGGATTATGTTACCTCAATACTGGCATACTGAACCTTACACTCCGGAGGAGTTGAAATATGAAAATATACTATGGCACCTACCATTAAAGGATGGCGACTTGAAAAGTGCAGGTTATGCCGTTAAGCATTATCGCGACTGGCTTAATCACGAAAGTTATGATGATTACTGGAAGTCGATCAGTGATGAAGAGAATTTTTCTAAAATTAATGTTCCGGCACATACCTATGGAGGCTGGTTTGATATCTTCTTGATGGGCACAATCAATGGTTACATTGGTATGAGGAATAAAGCTGCAACTCCGGCGGCACGTGCAGCTGCCCGTATGATTATTGGCCCATGGGGACATGGCCCATCCCAGGCTTTTGGTACGGTTGACTTCGGTCCAACAGCAAATATGAAAATGTTTAACCGTGAACTACAATTTTATGATTTCCATTTAAAAGGAATTAAAAATGGTTTAGATCTTGAAGATCCTGTTCAATTATTCTACATGGGTATCAATAAATGGCGCAGTGAAAAGGATTATCCAATCCCTGGTACTCAATACAAAAACCTATATCTCAGCAGCAACGGCAATGCCAATTCTGTTCGTGGAGATGGAATCTTAAGTTTTGATGCTCCAAAAAAGGCCGCCAATGATAAATACACCTATGATCCAAAAAACCCGATTTTGACCTTAGGTGGAAACAATTGCTGTGGAAGTCCGACACAAGCCGGGCCATACGATCAGAGACCACTTGAACGCAGGGAAGATGTTCTGGTTTATACATCCGATTTTCTAAAAAGTCCGATTACCATTGCAGGTCCGGTGAAGATGAAGTTATTTGCCGCTACTGATGGCCCGGATACCGATTGGATGATCAAACTGGTTGATGTTTATCCGGATGGAAGGGCAATGCCTATTTCTGAAGGTATTTTAAGAGCAAGATTCCGCGAAGGATTAGACAAAATGAAATTGCTTACACCTAATCAGGTATATGAATATGAAATTGAAATGACCGGCACTGCCAATGTGTTTCAACCAGGTCATCGCATACGAGTAGACATAACTTCAAGTAATTTCCCTCAGTTTGACAGAAATCCGAATACCGGAGATCCACTGGGTAGCAGCGATCGCATCCGGGTTGCGCAACAAACGATTCATCATGGAGGAGCGCGTTTGAGCAGTATTGTTATCCCAACTGTTCGTCCGCTGGAAAACTGATTTTAAATCGACTAATACTAATTAAAGCCGGCCCAAAATTGGGCCGGCTTTAGTTTTTAACTGATAAAGCGCTTATATTCAGAATTTATTTTTTGTATGGAGCATAATTAATCGATGCACTTACCTCGACTATTTCAGCAATCTTCTTAAATACGAGTTTTGGAATCTCAATTTTATGATCCACCAGAATCACTTGAAACTTAGTTTCAAGGAACATGGATTGATCAGTCACCGTCAACTTTCCGTTGATTTTCCGTTCTTGATCCACGCCATGAATGGTTAATATTCCGCTGGCACTTACCACATAAACTCCGGTTTTACTCAAATCTAAATCTTCATTGATCCTTCCATTGAACGTGGCAAAAGGATATTTTTCACTTTCCAAATAATTTTCATTGAAATGCTTTTGCATCAACTTGTTGCTGAACTGGAATTGTGAAACCGGAAGACGTACAACCAGCTCACGGTTAGAAAGATTGATCATCGAATTTGCACGTGTATTGCTTGCCTTTATATCTTCCAAAGGAGCTTTAAAAAAAAAGTAAACTCACTTTTGGTGCTGCTGTAAAGCTTGTTTTGTGCTGAAGCAGAACTGAACACTAAAATTAAAGTCGCTAAGACCAAGTACTGCCTCATGGTTTCGATTTACTTTTTTTCTCAAAGGAAAATGTTCTTGAAATATTAAACCCGAAATGGATATCTCCAGCTCCCCAGCTACCATCAGTTTCTGTGATAAACTGCCTTTCGTTCATACCGAAAGAATTGGTAAAAAGCAATTGAAAAATATGACCGCCGGTCTCCAGATCAAAGCTGAAAGATAAATTATTCTTGTAATTATCAGCAATCTGGTTTGGGAGCACGTAATTATATTCTCCATTAATCGATGTACGCTTGGTTAATTTCATTCTTCCACCAATTCCGCTCGCCATCACTGTTTTATTATCCGAGAAAACATCTGTTCTGTTTCGGTGAATCAGCGCTGGACTCCATTGTACAGAGAATGCATCACTGAATTTTCTGGCAATCAGCACTTGTGCTGTGTAGCTGCTTCGATCATATCCTGAAAGTTGAGGAATAGTCTTTTGGGTGCGTATTGCATAGGATCCAAATAAGGTGACAGAAAAGGGGATATTAACAGATCCCGTTGATTGTCTGATTAGCCTATATTTCCCGAAATAATCAAATGCTTTTTGAAATGAACTTCTTCCCATTCCCAACATCAGGCGGTCATTGATTCCATATTCTAAACCGAGCCGTATGGTTGCAGCATCAAGACCAAAAAATTCTTCAAATCCACGATTGACACGATCGAATCGATGTGAAATAACAAAATCCATATTATTTTTTCCAACCGTTTCAACAGAATGGCCGTTAATTATTCTGGTTGCCTGGAAGGTACTCGCTCTGATTAAAACCTGATTGCTATCAGAAATGAGTTTCATAAGATCTTCCTGCCCGAGGACCGTAAAGGGAATTAATAAAAAAAGTAAAAGAAGACATTTTTTCATCATGTTGCATTGAATCGAGGGATCAAGCTTCAAAAACCCGTAAAGAAGTACCTGTTAATGTAGTGCTATACTTTTTCAGACTTGATGTGGCAGGGCCTTGTATCCTGACGCCATTCGAATCAAACACAGATCCATGAGCCGCATCCGTGAGTGAGCATGGAAAATTATTGTTCGTGGAATTATAGGTTACCGGATTACCCTGATGAGTACAAGAAGAGGATAATGCCAGGTAATTGGCTCCACTCTTGGCAATGATAATTCCATTCATAATTGTCCAGCCTTTAGAACTTATATCTGCATTGGTGCTGACATTTAATGTAAAATCGATTTTTGTTCCCGGTGTTGGACTAGGGTTGGCAGGATTAGGTGAACCGGTATCGCCCTTGCCACAAGCGCCAAGGCATGAGCTGATAACTAAGGAGCCTGCGCTTAGGCCTAGCGCTGCAAGAAAATCTTTACGTTCCATAATGTTTTATGTTTAAAATTGAATTTTCGATATTCCTTTCGATATTTATACTATATACGGTAGAAAAATTATATTGGTTTACCTCAATCAAATTTTAGTAATCCAATAATGTGCATTTTATTTAAAAAATTGATTATGAGAAATTTAGTTATTTTTTTTCTATTATTTATTTCTTTTTTCGGGAGAGCTCAAGATTTGCAAAACCTGTCTATTACCCTCGAAAATGTGGAGTATCCATTTCCAATCAAATTTTTACCCCTAACCATTGAGGGCCAGGATGTAAGGATGGCCTACATGGATATTAAACCGGAAAATCCAAACGGAAAAGTTTTAATGCTTTTTCATGGTAAAAATTTTGGAGGGTATTACTGGACCAATGTGATCAAAGCCATTAGTGCTAAAGGATATCGGGTATTAGTTCCCGATCAAATTGGCTTCGGAAAATCATCTAAACCATTCATAAATTATAGTTTCCATAGACTTGCTGCCTTAAACAAACAGCTCTTGGATAGCCTGGGAATTCAAAAAGCAGTTTTGATGGGACATTCCATGGGCGGAATGCTGGCCAGCCGCTTTGCTTTGCTTTATCCGGAAAGAACTGTGCAGCTGATTCTTGAAAATCCAATTGGATTGGAGGATTACCGTCGCTTCGTACCCAATGCAAGTCCGGAGGCCTTGTACCAGACTGAGCTGAAAACTACGCCAGAAAGTGTGAAGCGTTATTATCAAACATCCTATTTTGTGAAGTGGAAGCCTGAATATGACGAGTTAGTTCGAATCGCTTCCGGGGTTAGCGGAAGCTCTGAATATCCGCGTTATGCAAAAGTATCGGCTTTAACGGCACAAATGATTTATGAACAGCCGGTTGTATATGAGTTGCCACTGCTCAAGATTCCGGTATTGCTTTTAATTGGAATCCAGGATAAAACTATCGTCGGCAAAGCCCGATTAAAGCCAGAAGACCAAACGAAATATGGGCTTTACCATCAATTAGGTAAAGAAACTGCCGCAAAAATCCCGGGATCTGTTTTAATAGAGTTTACTAATTCGGGTCATATTCCCCACCTGGAGATACCTGAAGAATTTTTGAGGGTATTGAGCAACAATATCAAATAGCTTTACCCGACTAAAGATTTCATCAAAACGGGTACTGTTCAGGCAAGACTCAGGATAAAGTTGCAATGATTTGTTCAGCAGTAATTTTTTGCTGCTCTCCACTTTTCATATCCCTAAGACTGAGCAGTCCGGTTTCCATCTCTTCGCTACCAATCAGGATGACAAAAGGGATATTCTTATCGTCCGCATAACTCATCTGTTTTTTTAGTTTGGCTGATGATGGATAGATTTCGGCGCTGATTCCCGAATTTCTTAATTGTTGAAGCAGGGGTAAAGCATAGTTTTCGGCCGCAGAATCAAAATTACTGATGAGTACCTTGGTACCTTCAGAGGTACTTTGAGGAAAAAGGTTCAGTTCTTCAAGTACGTCATAGATGCGGTCGGCACCAAATGAGATCCCCACCCCGGTCAGGTCGCTTTGTCCAAACATTCCGGTCAAGTCGTCATATCGTCCTCCTCCTCCAATACTGCCCATAGCTACTTCATTCGCTTTTACCTCGAATATCGCACCGGTATAATAGTTGAGTCCGCGTGCAAGCGTGATGTCAAGCTCCAGATTGAGTATGGGCCCGATAGTCATTGCCTTGGGTATTACCAGCCGCTCGAGATATGAAAAGATGGTTTCAATTTCAGAAATTCCCATCAATCCTGTTTCAGATGCAGCAAGAACTGAACGCAGACTCTCCAATTTCTCTTGATTTGATCCCTTTAGGTTAATGATTGGCTTAATTTTTTCGATTTCTGAATCGGTAAATCCACGTTCAATCAGTTCCCTGCTCACACCCTCAAAGCCGATCTTGTCGAGTTTATCGATTGCTACAGTCATATTAATAATCAGCTCAGCCTTTCCAATGATCTCGGCTATGCCGGTTAATATTTTACGGTTATTGATCTTGACAGTAAAATCTTTCAATCCCAGCCTGCCCAATGCTTCATGGTAGATTAAGACGAATTCTGCTTCATTGATCAGACTATCGGAGCCCACAACATCCGCATCACACTGATAAAACTCACGATAACGTCCTTTCTGTGGCCTGTCGGCACGCCACACTGGCTGAATCTGGAAACGTTTAAATGGAAATGTGATTTCATTACGGTGCATTACCACATAGCGGGCGAAGGGTACAGTAAGGTCATAGCGAAGAGCCTTTTCACTTATCTTAGCGGCAATGAACTGGGAATTT
>VGGW01000080.1 GCA_016868395.1 Bacteroidota bacterium
AATTCAATCGTTTATGGTGTGCTGTGGGCTACCGGAAGTATTTTCCCATTAAAAAATTTATGTCCGCCTGTGGCAAAATCAGCGATGTATTTACCCATTTCAAAGGCCATAACCGGCGACTGATAGTCAGGGAATGCCTTTTCAAGCATCTCTGTCTGGGCCGAACCCAGAGCCAAACAATTGACTGCAATCTCTAATCCGGACAGCTCGGCAGCAAGACATTCGGTGAGGTTATGTAAGGCAGCTTTGCTGGCAGAGTAGGCCGACAAACCTGAAAATTTCTGACTGCCCTGGAATCCTCCCATACTGCCAATATTCACAATATGGCTTTTGGCAGACATCAGGGGCACGATCTTTTGAATCATCTTGACATGTCCCAACAGGTTATTTTGCAGCATTTCGGCAAAGTCCGTCGGTGAAAGTTCCATGAAGGGTTTATTGATCAGCGATCCGGCATTATTGATCAAAACATCTACCTGTCCAAATTTTTCCCGGATGAATGGAATCAAACCATAGTCATAATCATCCTGTACAATGTCAAATTTAGCCGTGTAAAGTACGCAATCCGGATTTAAAGCCCGGGCAATTTCCTGTAATTTGTACAGTTTATCCTCCGATCGGGCCAGTGCAATTACCTGATGCTCCCCGCTTCCAATAAGCTCGAGAACCGCCTCAAATCCCACACCACTGCTGGCTCCACTGATGATAATATTCATAATTTACTTTTTTAAGAAAAATTACTGGATTTGAATTTTTCTGATTAAATAAAACCCATTATGGATCAACTGACTCAGTTCCTTTTCCTGAGATGCTTTCATTTCCAAATGTATTCGAATCTGGCGGGCAAGGTCCTGAAATTTATTTTGAAGCTCTAATATCTCTAAAATTTCTATAGCACAGAGCCAGTCATCCCGAAAATCTTCCTTCAACTCTTCCCATAGTAGATTTAAACGTTCAAAATTAGAAAGTGTTTCACGGCAATTTCGAACTTGCCTGAATAATTCATGATAGCGTTTCTGATGGTTGGTATGTTCCTTATGGTAGGTGGCTGTTTTAGCCTTGGGGACAATTTCTTCAAGGGCATGCCGGTCTGCCGCACCACTGTAAACCGAAACAATTTTTTCACCTACCGCCAGATCATACCTACCCCAGGATGGGTCAAAATAAACCGTTCCCTGCTCATCGACCAAACTGCAAGTGCTGAAACTGATCAACAGGATTTTAGTATCCCGCCGGATGATGCTTTCTACTCGGCCGTGAAGGCTTAATCCACTGCAAAAATTTAATTCGGCCTCATTGCCGACGATGATACCCAAAGTTTGCAGCTCAGCTTCCTCAGCTTGTTCAAGGGGCTTATCTAAGTTTTTTAAACGACCTACCGGCGAAGAAAATCCGTCGGCATGGTAGCTTTTGTCATGTCCCTCCAATTGTTTATCCCGATAGGCCAGAGCACTTTCCCCGACGGTTTTAATGAACAGGAGCTCATCATTTTTATCCATCCTCAGATCCTGAAATACACCACTGATCTGCAAACCGGAGCTGTACACGGCCGTGCAGGTATTTTTACACTCAATCGCTTTCAAAATGCTTTCCGATCCGCCCCTTCGAAAGGCCATGGTATCTGCAAAATCTTCCAAAACTTTTGTTAAGTTTTTAAAGTCCGGCGTCACAAATAACTGAGGCTGAGGTTTCGTGATGTCGAAAGGGAAATGGACAGCATCTGCGGTATAGGGGTATTTTTTTACTGTCTGATCCATACAGGTCTTACATTCTTCAATGGAGGATAGCAATCCGGCTCCATAGACCTTTGGATGATCGATCGGCCCAATTAAACCGTATTCAACGGTCCACCAGTGCAGGCGACTCAAAAGCGCCATTTCTGAAGGATCCCCGAGGTTCTGTTGTCTAAGCAGAACGCGTTTTTCAGCTTTTTTCAAACTTATGGGGTCCGGATTGCGCATTTCTTTTAAAATTGACAGGTCACGGATGGCTTCATAAAGTTCATAATCTTTTGAGGAATACATGGCTTTTACCCCGATAGAACCAAAATAACTCAGGTACTGATTATAATCGGGGTCGGCGAGGATGGGGGCATGCCCTGCCGATTCATGAATGATATCCTGAGCCGGGGTGTATTCAATGTGCTCCAACTGACGGATATTGGCGGCCATCACCAGCACGCGGCAAGATTGAAATTCCATAAAAACCGCCGGTGGAATGATCCCATCTACCCTGACGGTACCCCATCCGATTTTTTGCAGGGCATCATTCATCTCCTGGAGATGGGGTATTTTTTCAATACTTAAACCCACCGCTGCGAGGCCGGGGATGTAGAGATCATAGGCAATATCCTTCAAAAAATGATAGTTCTGCCGCATGACAAAGCGCCAAACGGCCTGATCTACAGGGGTATAAGATTCATAATGTTGATCAACAATAAATTGCCTGAGGTGCTCGGGTAAATTCTTAACCTGAGGATTGTTGAAATCGTTGAACGTACTCATCATGGCTTAGGGGAGCAGATACCTTAAAGTTATTACTTTTTTTGAAGGCTTTTTCCCTCAAAGCTCTGATTTTTATCAAATCAAAAGCCTATTTTCGTACGTTTGTAACAACAATGGGAACAAAAAAACGAATTCTGATTACAGGTGCCGCAGGCTTTATTGCAAGTAATTTGATTCACAGATTGTTGCAGAGCGGTCAGTACCGGCTGATTGGAATCGATAATTTTGATGATTTTTACAGCAGGGAACAGAAAGAAAGGAATTTGGTTCCCTTTATTTCCGATCCGGATTTTGTTTTTGTTGAAGCCGACATCCGAAACATGGCTCAACTGCTGGCATTAGGTGATTTAGACATCATTGTTCATCTTGCCGCCAAAGCAGGGGTGAGGCCTAGTATTCAAAACCCGGTCTTGTATCAGGAGGTGAATGTTGGGGGTACTCAAAATCTGCTGGAATTTGCCCGTAAAAGAAATATCCGGCAATTTGTATTCGCCTCCTCCAGCAGTGTGTACGGAATCAATGAACACATCCCCTGGAATGAGGAAGAAAAGTTAAAACCGATCAGTCCCTATGCTTCGACCAAACTTTCCTGCGAGATGCTTGGGCATGTTTACAGCTATTTGTATGGAATCCGCTTTCTTGCCCTTCGGTTTTTTACGGTTTATGGCCCTGCCCAGCGCCCTGATCTAGCGATTCATAAGTTCTTCCATTCCATTTCCCATGGACAGCCCATTCCTGTCTTTGGGGATGGCTCAACGAGTCGGGATTATACCTATGTGGAAGATACCATCCGGGGAATTGAAGCGGCAATCCGCTATGATCAATCGGATTTTGAAATCATCAACCTGGGTAATCATCAAACGGTCACGCTGGCTGAGTTGATTGCTGCCATTGAAAAGATCTGCGGAAAAAAGGCGATAATCGATCGTCAGCCGGAACAGCCCGGTGATGTCCCACAAACCTACGCCGATATCAGCAAGGCACGCAGATTATTGAACTACAGGCCGGAAACTGGTCTTGAAAAAGGTTTGATGTCCTTTTACAAATGGTACCTGGCAAATACATAAAGTGACGAGCCGGCCTTTTTGTAGTTAAAAGCCAATAGCTGATCTTTAGGCTCATTGCTCAATCTCAAGATTCTGTTTCAGCTCAATTTTGTTCACGCCAATCTTTTGCGGATGGAACACAAAATAAATTCCGCTGAATGAGAGCAGGGCAGAAATGCAATAGAATAACAAACTAATAATAACGGCCACATGCTGATCCATCTGGAAATATTGCGCCCCATAAAGAAAGACTAATTCCCTTGCCCCGAGTCCGCCAACGGTAAATGGGAAAATAGTTACCAATGACGACATCAGAAACATAAAGAGGTATGGAGAGAACTTCCCCTCGAAATTTAAGGCATAGAGCAAGAATATAACCGATACCACCTGCATAGACTGCACCATTAAGGCCTTGAGGTGAGCAAGTCCAAATTGCTTGCTGTAATCACCAAAAAATTTTCTCATGATGACATAATAGGCCACAGTTCCAAGGGCTACCGCCAGCACCGGAGCCCAGTTTGGGATTCCCAGATTGGGGATGAATATGAGCAATGTGGCATTGATGAGTCCGAGTGCCCATAGCCCACTCAGCCTGTCGAAGAATATAGCCTGAAATAATCTTCGGCCTTTAATCTCGAATTTCTTTCTCAGCAGAAATATTTTATAACCGTCTCCGCCAATCCCGCCGGGAAGAAAGAGGTTATAAAACATCCCAAGTAAATAAATCTTAAAATTATAGATTTCTGAGATCTTCAAACCGATACCTTTGAAAAACGTGTTTAGGCGCGAGGAGGAGATGAGTTGAGAGATCACGAAGGCCAGGAAAGCTAAAAACAAAAACCATGGGTTGGATTCCGCAAAGGCATCTTTAAGGTCCTTGAAATCAACTTTTCTTGATACCAGATATAAAGAAAGAACTGTTATTGATATTTTTAACAGAGTCTTAGCGATGTTCCAGATCTTCTTCTTTTCCATTAAAAATTCGTCTAACCTGGTATGTTTTTCGGTTTGTACCTTCAAAATAGGTACGAACATTGATTTCGGCTAAAATCCCGAAGGTGATCAGTTGAATCCCACCCAATAGAAAAATCAGGCCTAGGATCAGAATAGGCTTGCCCCAAATATCCTGACCCATCAGTTTCAAAATAAGGAGATAGGTATTGATGAGAATTCCGAGTCCCAGTGAAATAAATCCCATAGTACCAAACAAGTGCATGGGTTTTTGAATGTACTTTCTGAAGAATACCATGGTAATCAGGTCGGCCATCACTTTAAAGGTA
Source organism: Bacteroidota bacterium (assembly GCA_016868395.1). GTDB lineage: Bacteria > Bacteroidota > Bacteroidia > Sphingobacteriales > Sphingobacteriaceae > Daejeonella. Next base: position 4,831 of record VGGW01000080.1, read on the forward strand.
CGATTAAGCCCGTATTTGGATGTACCATGTATCCGTGGATGATGTTTTACATCTACCTGGGTGATGCTGGCACCTTGTAATTTAGCCAGCACAGGAATAAAGCGATGTAATTCACCATAAATACCAAGATCTTCAGCAATTTCACGCTTAAATATTTTTAAAGTACAACCATAATCCTGAATGTAAACCCCGGTCATTCTGCGGATGATTGCATTGGCAATTTTTGATGGAATTTTACGTAACAAAACTCCATCCTGGCGGTTCACCCGATTCCCGGCCACCACGTCCCAATCTTCCTCCTTCATTTTCTGAAGCATCAAGGGGATGTCTGAAGGGTCATTCTGCAAGTCGCCATCAATCAAGGCGATAAAGGTCCCTTCTGCATGATCAATACCGGCGGTCATAGCCGTGCTTTGGCCGTAGTTTTTTCTCAATTCAACCAGCTTGATACGCGCATCCGCATGTTCACGAATCTGTTTCTGGGTGCCATCGTTGGATCCATCATCTACAAATATCACCTCGAAATCTAATCCGGAAAGGGCCTCATTCAAAGCAGCAATCAGCGGGGCGATGTTATCCCGTTCGTTTAAAACTGTAATGACAACAGATAGTTCTTTCATTTTACCTGGTAGAGTTTGAAATTCCGGTATGTTTTGACCAGTCTTGCTTTGCTATTATCCAAACTTCTGTCAAAGGTAAAATAATAACCTGGCTTCCTGTCTTCTCCGGTAAATTTTACCTGCTGCATCCGCGTCCGCTGAATGTAAAAAATCAGACGGTCATGAAAGGGAATATCCAGTTCTGAAGGATGATAGCGATACATATAAAACGCACTATTTTTTGAAAGATGACCCATCTCCATCATGGCATCCCGATATTTCCGGTCTTCAAGATGTTCAAACCGATGCGGAATGACAAACCAGCTGAAAGCCAGCCGTAGCACGATCAGCAGACTGATAAAGGCAAATATTTTACCGGATTTCAATCGGAAAAGGAGATAGGTGATTATTCCTCCAAGCAGAATTAATCCCAGTACTTTGGGCCATAAATAGGCAACATAACACTCTAAATCGAAAAACAAAGCTCCCGCGATGCAGGTGGTCAGCAGGAGAGCCAGGATTAGCAGCATGGTGTTGAAGAACCTGTTAGTTTTCGGTAATTGATCACGGTAGGTAAAATAGGCATGACTCCAGAGAATGAAGAGCAGCGGATAAAGCATCAATAAATATCTCGGCCGGGTTTGGGGTGATAACCAGTAAACCCAGATGTTGACCAGAAAGACGATCGACAGGAAGCTTAAAAATCGATTGTTTTTAATACCCGGAATGAAACCTTTATGAAAACAAAATAACAAGAGCAAACTGGCAGGAAACAAATGACCTGCATGCTCAAACGGAAAGCTGAAGAAGTGAATCAAGCCGGCTGATATTCCGGTTTCAGTAACTGTTCTGCGACTGCTTTGATCCAAAATGGTGCTGAAATAGCCCTCCAAATTCGGGTTATAACCGGAATAGTTCCAGAAGTAGGCAGCAATTATGAAAACACAAATGAGTCCGCTGAGTACATGCTGCCAGCTGAAAAGTTTTTTAAAATTTTTGGTGTATGCGAGTACAGCAAGGAGCGTGAAGCCTTGAAAAACAAGAGATGGCAGTCCCTTACATAGAAATGTAATTGCCGTAAGCAGATAGGAACTGAAGAATAGTAAAAACCAGTTCTTTTTTTGTAGGTAATAGAAAATCAAGAGGAATGAGCTGAAGGTAAGCCAGGAATACAAGATATCGATATGACCTAACATGGAATCATATATCAGCATTCTTCCGTTAACCAAGAACAGCATACCGCTCAGAGCTGCTACCCTTTGGTCTTTTAGGAAATAGGATACTGAAAAATAAATGCTGATGGCAAACAGAAACATCGGAATTATTGCAGGCAGACGGGTGCTGAATTCGGAAAAATTTCCGCTAAGCTGGTAAGCCCCGGCGAGTATCCAGTTGTAAAACGGAGGTTTATTGTAGTAATATTCTGCTCCAATGGTTGGTACCGCATAATTTTTGCTGAGAATCATCTCGAGCGCAACATTCGCCCGGGTGGGTTCATCCGCAAACAGGACCAGTTGTCCCAGATTGATAAAAAATGCAGGGATGGCAATGATTATTAGAAAGAAGAATGTCCTTCCGGGATGATTAAGCAGGAAATTTTCCAATTTTTGCATCATACACCGCAAAGATAGGAAAGCAAAAGGGAGATTTGATTGCTCAGCTATTCCTTTTATCTGAATTTAAGTGATTAAATAACCTGAGTTCGATCTATGAAAGATAAAGAAATACCTATATCCTGGTTCTCAAGCCGCTCCACTTGCGTATGATTTGATTTTGGAAAGCATTGCCTACGTGTTATCGCTTCCTTTAGTCCTTTCCTTCGTAGTATTTCCGGCAAGAAATGGTGCCTGATTTCAGATAATCACTAGCCGGAAGATAATCCTCCGGCAAGGTTTAGTTTACCCGCTGCTGTTTCTTATCGGGAGCGGCAGTCCGGTAATAGCACTACAGGCCCTGTGAAGCAAACCCGGGTGGCAGTCCTATCTTTTTTGCATCTCTAAATGTTAGGTGAGCTATTCAACTTTCGGCAAAAAAATAGGGCAGAACACGGGACTAGAATAAGCCGGGAGCAACAGACCCTGCTTTCCAAAAATGGATAAAAATAATCAGTCTCCGGCAATAGCTTAAATCGATCTCAGGTTAAATATTTGATTTCGTAGTGCTTAGTGTGGAAAGGAAGGTTCTAACCGCGCTGTTTTGATCTAAGAAATTTGAATTATAGGTTTCAGCAGGTCCATTGATGAATAGACAGGTCTGCCCTTTGATCAAATTGATGATTGGCCGGGTCAATGCCGATGGTAATGCCGGACAGCCATGGCTTCTGCCTAGTCGCCCATGGGTTTTGAGAAAGGATTCACTGACATAATCAGCGCCATGTACCACAACCGCACGGTTCATAGCATTGGTATTGAAACCTTCATCCATTCCTTTCAACCTCATGGACAAGCCGTGCTTTTCCTGATAAGTGTCGCTGGTGACGTAGAAACCCAGACTACTTTGGTGGGAATTGGCACGGTTAGAAAAATTCGTTGCCAAATCAAGTCCGCTACCTTTTCCGTGAGCCACGAGCGTATGAAATAGGAGCTTGTTTTTTTTAAGGTCTACAATCCATAAGCGCTTCTGACTGCTTTTTTTGCTGAAATCAATGATGGTGATTACCGCTTTTTGGGCAGACAGTAATTGGCTTTTCTTTAGGTTGTAATAGCCGATTAATGCTTTTTTGAAAACTGCATGGTTCAAACCACTTTGGGCTAATCCGGCTTGTTGATAAATGGAGTTGACCCGCGCCAGGAAGCGATCAGCGGCTGATGCTGCAGCACCATGATTTTCATCGCTCTTCTTGTTCTCGGCAGCGAAATTTTTTACCGTTGATTTACTGGCGCCAATCGAGCTTATGGCGGATATGCTCGCAATAAGTATCAGTACAAAAATCAGCTTGAAAGATTGTTTCTTTATAAATTACTCGTGTTACAATTTTATTAACGTGTAGTTAAGCAGTTAATTGCTTAAAATTTTGAGTAATTTTTGACAATAGGCTTTTTAATTTTGTGTGCCACAAAGGTACGAATTTCACTTTTGCCTATTGTCATCAGAAGGTAGAAAGGGAGTTGCTGATCATGTGTCGTCTCAGGTGTTTTTAAAATCATGAATTTTAAAATGCTAAGCCTCTGTTGGTATCCTATGTAAATAAATGGGACTTATATTTTGGAGATCGTCTGGCTTTAACTCCTCAGGAATAAAATTTTCCTCGCTTGTGCCATACTTTATCGGAATCCGGACGAACGCAGTATTTTAAGACTTTTCAAGGGTTAAGCATTTGCACGGATCAGATACACTGGTTCGCTGCATTCCGGCTATTCAAATAAAACAGAAATCCGGAGACTATTCCCGGGAGTTTTGTATTTTTGTAGAAAATAATAGATATCCATTGGAAATTATTCAACAGCTTATTGATTTTATCCTTCATATCGATAAGCACCTCATTGAGATTGTTCAAAACTATCAAACCTGGACGTACCTGATCCTTTTCCTTATCATTTTTGCCGAAACCGGTTTGATAGTAACTCCATTCTTGCCCGGAGATTCCTTGCTCTTCGCTGCAGGTGCAATCATCGCCAAACCTGAAAGTGGCTTAAATTTAATCCTGATGGCTGTATTGTTAATCATTGCAGCCATTCTGGGTGATTTACTGAATTATCATGTTGGTCGGTATATTGGTCCGAAAGCCTTTAGCGGGAAGATTAAATTTCTCAAACGGGAGTATCTGGAAAAAACACAGATTTTTTATGATAAACATGGGGGTAAAACCATTATATATGCTCGATTTATACCGATTATTCGAACCTTTGCACCCTTTGTTGCCGGTATTGGAACGATGAGTTACCTCAAATTTGCAAGCTACAACGTGACGGGCGGTATACTCTGGGTTTTGTCCTACCTTTTTCTTGGATTTTTCTTCGGTGGATTACCGCTTATCAAAGATAACTTTACCTATGTCATCTTTGGTATCATCATTCTTTCTATTTTACCTCCCGTGGTTGAGCTGTTTCGTGAGAAGCTGAAAAGTAAGAACTGAAACCTTTTTTTAAGGGGGAGGATTAGTGCATGATGTATCGTCCTAAAACAACTATTCCCGGGCGTCAGTTTGATAAAATGTTTCACGATATAATAGGCTCTCATTGCTGTTATCTAGCCATTAATGACCCAAAAGCCGGTGTATTTACTTTTCCTTTCTTCCGATAATCCTGCCCAGATTGAATAGTTTTTCTGCCCGCTCAGTAAGCAGTTTTTCTTCTTCAGTGATTTTCTTTTCCGGGAAATTTCTGAGTTTAGGTTGTCCGGCATCAACCCAGGCCGAATACCAATAACTTCCGGTCATCAGAATCGAGGCACGCATCTGATTTTCTACCATTCCGTTTAACCGGGTGTGGTAAGCGCTGGCATACTCGTGAGAATAATTTCGATCAACTTGATTATCTCTTTCGCTGAAAGAGAATTTGAGGTCGGAAGCCATGCTTTTATTGAGGCTTGCCTGAATCATCAGCGTTGAATCGACCAAACTATGGCTGCTTTTGACGATTTTCCAGGCTTCTTTCAATGGATCCGAAAGATAGCGCGCCGGTCCGGTAATAAAATCATATTCTTCCGAGAAAAGCTCCGGCAGGCGGCTTTCCCAAAATCCATGAATACCGGTTTGACCGCTCAATTGCCCGTTATAATTTTCAGTGGTATGCAAAGGGACATGTGCATCAGAGACATAATGCCCCAAATCTGCCGATAATCTCAATATTCTAAGGGAATCTCGTTCTTTAAAAGCCTTAACCAAGCTGTAATAGGTTCTTTCTATTTGCCAGGGGACTATCCCATTTTCTTTCAACAAATCGGCTGAAAATTTCATTTCCGCATCGGCCCATTTTTGGGGGATACTGTCGAAGGGATTAATCCCATAACGGTCTGCATCTATAAAATGTTTCGGAGCTTCGGCTGTGTCAGAATAGCGACGTTTGTCGGCATCTACTGCATGCTCAGTCAAGAATTGAATATTGCTTTTGTAAAATCGGATCAGTTCGCCGGGAAGAATGAAAACCGCCATTCGGTTAATTTGCTGGTGCGCAAAAAATCCCCAGGATGAAAAGCTCATCCAAATGATTAATACCATAGTTGTGACACCTATTTTACTCACCACAAGCAATTCTGCATCGATTTATTAAATTTGATATTTAATTGTTCTCAGATAATCATCGGTTTAGTAATCGGTTGGATGATTGATTTAACGGTAACAGGGGGAGTCCGGGAGCTGCCAAACTAAGATTCAATGCCATTCTGTGACAGCCTTAAATTCTGGTTAAATGATCTTTTGCCGGATAGGAATTAAGGGCGATTTTTGCCGGCTTCCGGAAGCTTAAGCAGTCAATTCCTCTTTTTTTTATTTAGGCTTTGTATTTTGAAATAATCGCTATATATTTGCAGTCCTTAAAACAAGGACAGAATATTAAGCTAAAGTAATGGCAAATCATAAATCATCGATAAAAAGAATCAGATCAAGCGCAGCAAAGCGCTTACGTAATCGCTATCAGGCGAAAACTACCAGATCAGCAATCAAAAAATTACGGTTTACTACTGACAAATCGGAGGCGACTCCTCTGTTAAGTAAAGTGATCTCCATGCTTGATCGTTTGGCAAAAAAGAACATCATTCACAAAAATAAGGCTTCTAATAATAAATCTAAGCTGACTAAATTTGTTAATGGATTAAAATAATCTTTACCGATATTTTAAAAAGGGGTGCCGTTCAATCGGTACCCCTTTTTTGTTTTACAGTGTCTCCATACTTTTAAATTATGGAAGCATATGATCAAAAAATTACCATCAAAGCCTGGGCCGAGGAGGACCGTCCGAGGGAGAAACTCGCCATGAGGGGCCGAAGAAGTCTGAGCGATGCCGAACTGATAGCTATTTTAATTGGTTCCGAGAGTGTCAAAGAGACTGCCTTAGAGTTGAGCAAGCGTATTCTCCATGCTTGTAAGAACGATTTAAATGAACTGGCACGTCAAAGTATTGCTGATTTTTCGAAATTTAAAGGAATAGGTGAGGCCAAAGCCATCAGCATCATTGCTGCGCTTGAGCTGGGAAGAAGAAGAAAGGAAAGCTATGCTACGCAAGGGGTTCAGGTGAATACCAGCATCGATGTTTATCATTCCATCGTTTCACAATTCAGAGATTTGAATCATGAAGAGTTCTAGATTATTCTTTTAAACCGGGCAAATAAGATTACATCCAAACACCTCGTCAGTAAGGGCGGTCAGGCCGGTACCATTGCCGACCCTAAAATTATTTTCAACATTGCTTTGGAAAATCATGCAGCTTCCTTGATTCTCACGCACAATCATCCCTCCGGTAATCTCAAACCCAGTCAGGCGGATTTGGAATTGACCCGTAAGTTACGAACGGCAGGGCAGTTTCTGGATTTGCCGGTACTGGATCATTTGATCATTACCGATCAGGGCTTTTTGAGTTTTGCTGACGAAGGATTACTGCTTTAAGTCAAATCTTACAAGGGATATCTCATATCTCATATCTCTTCTTATCTTTGCCATTTAGTTTATTAGAACATGAAGATCTCTCATAAGTGGCTGCAGCAATTTATTCAAATAAGCAAGACCCCGGAAGAATTATCGCTGATCTTGACGAATATCGGGTTGGAGGTGGAAAGTTTGGAGAAAATTCAAACCATTCCCGGTGGACTTGAAGGGTTGCTCATTGGATATGTGAAGGACTGTGCCCAACACCCTAATGCAGACCGACTTAAAATCACGAAAGTTGATGTGGGCTTAGGGGAAGATCTACAAATCGTTTGTGGAGCAAATAATGTGGCTGCGGGGCAAAAAGTGGTGGTAGCAACTGTAAATACGACAGTTTACCCAATCGTAGGTGAGCCCTTTAAGATAAATAAGTCGAAAATTCGGGGCGAAGTTTCGGAAGGCATGATTTGTGCTGAAGATGAGATAGGTCTGGGGCATGATCATGGGGGTATTATGGTCTTGGATTCAGATGCCATTATTGGTTCGCCTGCCAGGGATTATTTCAAGGTTGAGGATGATTTTGTGTTCGAGATTGGATTGACCCCAAACCGAGCTGATGCGGCTTCCCATTTAGGTGTTGCCCGTGATCTGGCTGCCTTTCTTAAGATTCCGGTTAAAATGCCTGATCTTT
>VGGW01000081.1 GCA_016868395.1 Bacteroidota bacterium
CGGAGAGGCTACGGATGTATTCGATGTGCTGGAAGTAGCGCCGTTACTGGAAGTGCTGCCTGAAGGTTCTCCGGCTGATGTTGTAGAACCGGGGTTCGTATTTTCTTCAGCCACTTGCCCATTTTGGCTTTCGGGTGTATTTTCTGCCACCGTGGTTTGCCCGCCATCACCTGAATTACCAACATTTACAGAATCAGCTGATACAACATTACCATCGCCTGGATTTATTTCGGTTTTGTTGGAGCTACTGCTATTTACAAACCAAAAAATTCCGCCGCCAACCACCACAAGGGCTAAAGCAACTAATAAAAATGGTGCCTTTTTCTTTTCTTGGCCATTCTTTTCAGTTGGGTTGTTGCTGGCAGAACCTGCAGTCACTGCGGGTTCTTTTGAAAGATTCAAAGCTGGCTTTGGGGAGTCTCCAGATTTGGTGAGGTTTAGGCCTTTCTTTTCAGGACCTTTAGAAGACGATTTTTCGTCGTTGTTTTCTTTGTTTAGATTAAGTGCCATGATATATTAGTTTTTTAGGTGAATAGCTCAATAAATTTCATTAAACTACCATTGTATTTCTCTCCGGTAGCAATAAATTCCCACGAGTCTCCAACCCTGACAAATCTGCCAAACTCAACGGCATCCTCATTCGTAAATTGCTCTTTTAAGTTGTAGCGGAGTATTTCTGTCTGCGACTCGTCATCCCATACCCTTATGTAGCAATCATTAACCATACCGAAATTTTGCAAGAGCGTTCTTTTGTCTTTCTTTGAATCATTCGGATATTTTGTGATAGAAACTGTAATTACAATCTGTTGAATTCCTTCCCAAACTTTATCAAAATAAATTCGCATATCCTCATCGTCTTCTCCATCACTTTCGGTCCCATCTTTAGCGTCTACAGCGCCTAGAACTGCACTGTCTCCGGAATAGGGTCGTTTACCTTCCGGGGTATCCATTAACAATTGAGATCCATAGAAAACAACGTATTCGTCAGCAGGAACTTTTCCATCTGCAGTAATCAAAAATGCACTCACATCCAAATCAAAATCAGGACCGTTTTCTTCTTCGTTAGGATCCCAACCAAGTCCAATACCTGCTACTTTGAGGGCCGGTGCCTCTTTCGCTAAATTAAAGCGACTTCCTTTATTTAAATTTAATGCCATAGTTTATAGATTTTTAAAATTATTTAGGTATACAATTCTACGGTTGCTGCAAGTCCACCATCGAAGGCCTGGCCCATCGCTTCAAATTCCCATTCAGAGCCAATCCTGTAAAAACGGCCTATTATAAGTGAATCGCAGCCATCGAATGATTCATTCAACTTGTATTGACACAGTGTGCTTCCGTCAACCAGATTATAAACCCTAACTGCTGAATTTAACACATTCCCAAAATGGAAGCCCTCCTCTTTGTTGTGGATGGTTATTACCAGCATGATTTGAACTACGCTGGAGGATACGGAGGATAGCGTTATCTTTATCTCTTCATCATCTCCATCCCCTTCGCCAGTCCTATTGTCGCCAGAGTGAATTACCGAACCGTCTTCGCTAGTTAAATTATTGAAGAAAACAAAATAACCTTCTGAAGGAATTTTTCCTGAATCATTTAACAAAAACACAGACGCATCCGCGTCAGGGGTGCGGCCATCTGGTGTTGGATCCCAGCTAAGACCTATTTTTACTTGGTTAAGACCAGGAGCTTGTTTACTCAGATTAAACGGCTTTTTCTTCTCGAGATTTATCATTTTATTAAATTATTAATTATTTAGGTGAATTTCCATATTCATTTTCATTCTTGTCGCCCTCTGCAAAAAGCATCCACAAGGCATAAAACGGAATAATTTGATACCATCCTGAGTTCCCTCTGTCATGACATCTTTTTGCCCCCTGTGCCCACAAAAACCAAATCAATGGAACGAAGGCAACCAAGAAAATCACTGATGATAACGACATACCAACTATCAAACTGTATGCAATTAAATAAATGATAATTGAAATACCATACTCCATTCTTCTAATTCTTCCATTAAAAGAAAAGGGTGCTCTAAACATATTTTTGGGTTGGGTATCAACAACTGTTGATGAGGGGGCCTCGGCATTGACTTTATTGTTAACCGGTTGCTGCTGTTGCGACCTGAAGAATTTCTTCAACTCCTCAACATCCTTTGCATTTGTCCAGTCAATGCCTTCTCGATACACTAGGGTATCGGCATCAATTTTTTCCAAGAGCTGAGAAAGATTGAAAGGGCCCAAAGTTGAACCGTTTTCGCTGTAGTAATACTTCAGCTCACTCTTTTCTTTGTTAATTTCTATTGCCATATTTATTTCTTTTTAGGTGGTGGTGGTGGTGGCGGTGGTGGTGGTGGTGTCTTTGCTTTTGGAGGTGCGGGAGGCAAAGGTGGCGCAACAACTTTTTTAACCTCCTTATTTACTGGGGGGGTAGTATCTTTAGGTTTAACAATCGGCGGTGATTTTACCTCAGGCTTTGCACTTGGAACGGTGGGAGGGGGTATGATTGTTCTCGTCGGTGGAACAGGAGGCGCATTAACAGGTTTAGGTACATTTGGAACGGGAGGTGCTTTTATCACCGGTGGGGTGTTTACTGGACTGCTGGAATTCACAGCAGTGGTATTCGCATCATTTAAAACCTGCCTTGCTGAGTCAGCAATAGGTGCTTTATTATGCAGCTGGTAACCATTTGAGTTTATTTCTGCAAAAATTGATTTTAGCAATTTAGCCTCGATGGCACTTCCAATACCATATACATTTGAAAATTTCTTGGTTAATTTATCCTTAAAATAATTAGTATTTAAATCATCGCCAATTAAAACAATATCAACGGAATTGATATTCATACCATTCGCGGATAATATATTCTCCAACTGAGGTATAACTTTATCTTCGATACCTCTGTTGTACATCAACCTTTCTTCCAAATGAACTAATCTAACCTTATAATCAGTTTTCACACCAGTTGAAAGTGTTATTTCGTTCCGCATAATTGGAGATAAAGAAGACAAAATTTGTGCACAATGGTTGATTATAAAGGCAATCTCTTTCTCTTCCTCAATATAAATGTGTGGGCTTGCCTCTTGAATATCTTCCAATATCAATTTGGCCAGAATTTTTGCACGGGGATCTGAACCCAACTGGATTAGTTTTATTTGCCCTGCTAATTTATATTCTGGAGAACTGAAAAGTTTTACGTATAAATCATTTGAAATGGCAGAAAGACAAACGCGTGATTTCGAAGATTTAATTTCCTGACTTAGTTCTTTGTTTAAGAACCGGTCAGAATCAACTTCTGAAATATTCTCATAACCAGCCTCTTTAAATAAATTCTCCACCAAAACTTTTTCCTGGTTTTCTATATCATCATCGAACCAGAATCGAAGACAGAAAGAAGTTCTGAATCCTTCTATCGATTCATTTTTGTAAAGAATGGTTTTTATGAAATGGGATAAATAATTTTCCACTCCATAGTATAACAGCTGTTTTACTGGCTTGCTATCCCCGTGAAGGGTAAAATGTATGGCAGGATCTTTAATTAATTCAAAATAGTTATTATATGCATTCCTGTCATTAAGTAAAAAACGCTCTTTGGCAAATTCTCCAACATTAAAATCGTTGCCATTTACATAGAAACATAGAGGAATAGTATTGGGACCATTTATGGATAGTGGAGTATAAACTCCACCATCCAATTGATACCAAAAACTTAATTGTTGTTTTGATATTTTAATCAGAACACAATATTTCATTCCTAATTTCTTATTGCCTTTAAGATGCGTTCTTCGAAGAATTTTATACCTTCCATCACAAAAATAGGGGCAACATAACCAAATCGCTTCATTTCTTTACGCTTCTTCTGGGCTTCTATGTAGTCGGGATCCTGTTTTATAGAGGCTTAATATTCATGTTGTTAAAACCAGCGATGAAATCTTCCTGCTTCATATTGAAACCAAAAGTAGCTGATGAAACTTTGTAAAACAGATCTGCAAAATCCATAAAGCGAGGACATGGAGGCTTGCCAGGTTCAGGATTATTGACAAAGTAGGCGCCCAAATGTTCCATCATTTCCGGAGTAACTGAATTGCTAAAATCTAAATACTTCATTTCTCCCGAAGGTGTGTAAACGCAAAATCCTTCCTCACCTAATATCTCAATTGCCTGCTTCTCGATTGGCACTAAAATTTGAGATTTAAATGTAGGAATTGCCAAACCTTTGGAAACTTCATATTTCAAATCAGCATTATTTTCCTTTTTGAAAGCATTAATCTTAATGATCTCATTGGGAAAATTAATCGGTGTGATGGTCGTTTTCGCTCTTTCCATACCGCCAATTCCTCGAATAAACATCTGCGTATAGTATTCAGATGCCGCTTTCGGATTTATGGCATCAAACCAATCAAAAATACGAGCACCTTTACCTGCAAATGCGATGTTTATCTTAGGTGGCATATTTTTAACCATCATTGGAACATCATCGGATCGGAGCATCTCCTCTCTCATTTTTAGGGTTAATTGTCCTGCATAGTACATTATTAAACCAGTAACGTAGAGATTAACGCTCATTAACTCTTTGCATTCTGCAGCAATCAACCGATAAAAATCAGGAAAATCCGCATCATCCAAACGATCAATCAACTGCTCAAAATAAAAGGGAGCCGTATTTTCGTTGTATTTGGATGGTGTAGTGTTTAGACCTTCAATTTTGATTTTCTTCTTCTCACACATCCGAAGCAAAACGGAGTGGAAGTTCTTAGAATAGCGGGTTGCAAATGCTAACCTTTGCGCTGCCCAGCGAACAGAGTTCTGCTTTATCATCGCTTTTCCGCCACCTTCCATTTGTGATAAAACACTTATGTCTGTGGTTGAGCCTCCTACGTCAAATATCATTAACAATTCGCCAGGCCTAACCGGTAGATCTTCTAGAAAATAGTTGGCAACGGCACATGACTCTGTTATTGACTCACTGTCTTCCAAGGTTTTGAAATCAAACTTCAAAGGACCATTATCCGTTTTAATTTCAACTACATTTTTAGATTTGGAAGGTTCTGCATTTCCCCAATCACCAGCAGCGGGTGTAGGTGCAGGACTGCCCCAACTGTTTCCTTGATCTCCCCATCCGCCAGCGCTACTTGTACTGGATTCGCTAGTGGCGCCCCAGGAGCTACCGCCCATATTGCTGGCACCTTCCCAAGTATTGCCACCGCTCGTGTTGATATTGGAAAGATCCGAAGGAGGAAAAACCATAAGATCCCGTGGTTTATCAATAGGACTTATCTGCTTTAAAGAATTGTAAATATCCCAATATTCATTCAACAAACTTGTTCCCATAGAAGACGGATATGACCATTTAATGGACGTCGGTTCATGACCTTCTTCGAACAGCTGCGCATACACATGGAGCATTAACGAACTCAAATAAGCCTTTTTGTGGCTTTTTTCAATCGGATTGCTCGACCATTTCATATTATATTTTAGTTCAGCAATTCCGGCTCTGTAAAATTTAAGAGTATGTTTATTGGTATCAGAAGTTTCTATGGGTAAGTTCTTTTCAAAACAAGGAAAACCTCCAATGATTTCTTTTTCCAGCAACTGTTCCTGAGATAAATTAGCATTGTTTGAAAGCCTCTTAAAGTCATGAACCGCTAATACTGATTTAATGGCATTGGTCTTGATTTCATCATTTTGGAAGAAGAATATCTCATCCTCTACAGCGGGTCTTTCATCATTATTCTTGGCATCAGAAGAAAGCAATGAAACCCTTCTGTTTTTAAATTTCATGCCCTTTGCTGCCTTATCTCTTTCAGACCAATAAGCTATAGATGAATTTGTACTTCCAAAGTCAACACCTAGGCGGGCTTCTTCAAGGTTTTGCATTTCATTGGTCCAGTCTTTGGGTAAGTCATTTACTTTGTTTTCTCTATCATATCTAATAATTGCATAACCACAAAGATTATCTGCTTTTCCATAAGAGAATTTCAACCCCTTGAATGGTTGATTGCTTTCATATATTTCATATTTATATGTATTATCACTGACCTTTTGGTTGTTTTCAATCAATAATGATGATTTATAGTTAGAGTTTTTCAAATCCTCTAGCTTTCCATCTTTAGCCAAATAAAGTGGCTCCTGTTTCTCATTCAGTACGATTCTAAAATGAGGATCATTGATATCTCCAATAAAGGGTGAAGCTTGGAAATAAATGTCATTGTGAGGAATCTCATTAAACATAAAGTAGCGATTCCATTTTTTACTGATAAAATTAGGCCACAACAGTATATCACGCCCCTTAACTTCACCGGCTACCTTGTATTTAACATCAATTACGTTTTCACTGCCTGATTGACTGTGCAAACGGAGCTTAACACTCAAGTGTTCTCCCAAATTATCCACTTCATATTCAGCTGACAATCTAGACTTAACTTCATTTCCAACAGCAATACCAGTTAAAGATGATAAATTATTACCAAATACATTTAAAGCTTGAGGTGTAAGAGGAAGCGTAAAATATGCATATTGATTGGGCATGCCTTTAACATCAGCCCTCAATAACATGAGCGGCCTGTTCGCCAGGAAATTTTTATCCTTTTCGGCATCAGAATCAAATCTGAATTGAATTATTTCAGTAGTCGCTGGTAATAATAATTCAGAGGGTTTAAATAATATTCTTCCCTCTCCTGCTTCAGAATATATAACACCTTCCAAACCATACAATTCCGTAGAGTTATTGAAAAGTATTGAAAAAGGCGGTAAGAATTGGCTCACTTCAGGAGTGCTTCCTGGTTTTTGGGATGGCTTAGCCCATCCTTTAGAGGAAGCGTATTCATCCATTTCTTTAATCCAATCTTGCAAATTACCATCAATGCTAGCATATTTTGGCTCAAGGAAGTTTTCTACGTTATTGAATGAATTTTTGAAGTGATTTATCTTGTTAATTATGTGCTGTACAAACGCATGGATAGTTAATAACTGTTCAGGCTGTAAATCACTTTTTAATGGATCAGTTAATTTACCGTTGTTTACATTTACAAAAGGTAGTTTTTCAGAAACAGGAAGTTTATATCCTACAGAAGTGAAAAGGAAGCTATCCGGTGATGTTGCACCAATTACTTGCTCTTTGAATGTGATAACATCCATAAATGGAATCTTCTCTTCATTTGTAGCTGTAGTTTGATCACACCAAAGTGGTTTCCGCTCAAACAAAAGATTACCAAATGCTCCTAAAGGTTCATAGATGTTTTCTGTTTCATATATACTCTTGTTATCTGAATATTGTAGCCTCAGTCGTTGAATTTCTAAATCCTTATAATTTAGGGCAATACAACTGATAAGACCTCTCCATTCCGTAATCAGGTTTTTATAAAAAAGCATTAGACCGGAGGCTTCTGCATCTTTATCAGTAACAGTATCAAGTGCGTTTCTAAACAGATTGGCTCTTGCATAGACTGTGGGCATACCTGAAACGATAGCACCTACATCTACTTTGGAAGTACCATCTTTTTCTATACCCAATTCGGGAATAACGATGTTCTTGGTAAAGTTATCTAATTCCGGTATAACATCCCACTTATATTCGGATTTACCAGGAGGATTGGATTTTGATTTTATGGCTAACGCCTTTAATGTTTTCTCTGCCATAGTTGTTAATTTAAAAAGTTCTGTGATTTGGTAATCGCATTATAAATATGTGCCATAAACTGTTCTTTGGTGGTGTTGACTTTTTGTGATTCTTCATGCTTAACATTAAGCAAGGTATCAACAAACTTATCAAATCGGTTAGAAGACATTAATCCACCTCCGGGCCAATGATTCTTTTTGTCCAAAAAGAGTTCACCAACATCTATTTTTTGTAATTCCCGCAAATTTGTAGTAAAAGCATTACTGTCAAACATAAAACTGCCAGGAGCAATGGTAGACCTAACCTGATACAACCAACCAGAGAAGAATTGCTGGCCTCCATCGGTGGTATACGCAAATTGCCGCAAATACTCGTTTATTTCACCACAATCAGCATCAGATAACGTATTATATTGAGGTATTTTTTGTCCTGCCAACCTTGTTATGAAAGCCCGCATACCTGATTTAGGATCTGAGTTAAACGCTGCACCATTGATAGACAATACAATGTGAGCAAGTGAGAAAAACGCTCCCAATCTGTTGGCAAAAACTTCACCAGCTTTATTTTCAGTACCTACAAAATCATTAAAAGAAAAATTGAACACATTGTCCTTGAACTCAATTGCTTTATACAAATAATCGGCTTTTTCAACATCAAAGCCGGTGGTTTTTGTTAAGAAATCGTAAGCGGCGCATGCGCACAGCATTTCCGTAATATGGCACGGGTTCTTTTGTTTTTCACCTCCAGTAATGGTATTACTTTCTTTCTCTTCTCCCATCTTCTTGCTTTCAACCGGCCAGCCAATGTGATACATGGTCTTGTACGTTCTTTGAACTGTTGGGTCATTTTGATAAAACTGAAGAGCTGCCTGGCTGTTCAATGGGAAAAAAGATGAATCAGCAATCACGCTGTCATCCTTGGTAGACATTTGTTTGGCATCAGGCTTTTTAAAGGTGAAGTATTCAGTCAGCAATGTAGATCCAAACTTGGTTTTGCTAAAATCAAGTGTTGACTTTCCACCCGAACGAATCTTAATAAAATCCTGAAATGCTTTCGGAATAACGGGTATAGACGAGGCACCGGTTCCGCCAAAAATTGATCCGAATACAAACACACGCGCTCCCAGTTTTCCGGCTTCATTGAGTTTGTTCATAAAAATCTCCAGCTCCTTATCTTGAGCTGCCACATTGGAACCTGCCGCTAGGTTTCTTGCGGATTCAACGATAGCATGATACATTAAATGAGAACCCAAATGTGTTTGGGCGCGGTATCCGTGGGCTAAATTAAACTCCTGAACTGAACTCTCGTCCAAAAATAAATTAGAAATTAATTTATTAGCCTTTTGTTTTTCAGGATCCCCCTCTGATAATTTAGAGAGGCTTCTGTAGTTGGCGCGGGCACTGCCTGAATATTCTGTCCAAAATCTATGAAGATTTAGCTTAGCGGAAAAGAAAGTATTCGCATTGGGCGTTCCGCCTTTGGGGCTCGAATCTGATGTTTTTATACGGCTGTATAGTTCGATAAGATTCTCAGTTTTTGTTTTGTTACCATTTAACTGGTCCGTATCCAATGTTAATACTTCGATTTCTTGATTATCAAACATGCCTATAGCACAGAGATGTGTAAAGGCTTCTAAACACCTCATTCCGGTGCCTCCAATACCAATTACAAATAATTTTTCTTGACTCATCAGCTAAATATTTTAGATTAAAACCAGTTTCCCAGTTTACCGTTTTTGAAGACTTTGCTTAACACAAAGCCCAAAATCACATAAATTACAAATCCGATTCCGGCAGCTATCGGTAAAGAAGCCATGTATTCATCGTATTCCATTTGATTATTTTCAGGATTTGGTGCAAGTACAAATGCACTCAATACATAAAACAAAACAGGATTTAAAATGGCAAAAATCCAAAACCACATTTTGCGTTTTCCTGGATCTTTGGGATTGGCGCCACCTTCAAATTTTATGGCATTGGAAATAACGGCGGCTATTAAAATGAATAAACCGGCTGCAATGATGGAAGTGATGTAACTGTTCATATTTTTTTTATTTTAAGTGTAAATATTGTTTTTTTATTCGGCTTTGGTGGCGTTTGCCAACTTAATGTAGTAAGAATATAAGATTTTCCCTTTGGGACTTATTGAAGGATCTTGCAGTGTGTTTCTGATGGCTTCAGACAATGAGTTGTTTACCTTGTCTTTTTGTGTAGTTGAATTCCATTGAAAATCTTTAAGCTTGGCATTTTCACTGTTAAATGTTGCATCCTCAATAACAATATCCACGCGAATTAATGCCGAAGGATTTTTAATATTTTTAAGTTTGTAATTCTTGTTTAAAATTGTAATAAGTTCTACCTTTTCAGGAGTGTTTTTAAGGTGATCACCAAAGATAGTCTCGTCACAAGAAAACACTTCCTCCCAAAGCTCAGGCTGTTTTGTGGTAGGCGAGTAAATCCATTCCTTCTTCAATTCGGTTTTATCCTTTTCGTAACAGGTGGTTGTGATATTATCCTTCTTGCTATCAGCAGACCAAACATCATTTTTGCCTTTGTCCTTGGTCATTTTGGGCGCGTGATTTTTGGCTTCTTCACATTGAGCAAAATATTTATAGTCCTCTGATGCATCATAAACTTTCACAGACACCTTATTCAGCTTGTAGGAAGATTGATCGGAAGCGTTCAAGAAAAGTTTATCAAGAAATTTACTTTCATTACTTTTCAAATACTTATCTACCTTCTCCCAGTCTGTTTTCAGGCCAATCACTTCATAGGGTAAGTTTTTATCTAAACACATGTTTTTATTGAAGTTTTTCTGATCTTGGATTGCCTTGATAAGCAATCCGGTATTGTCTTTTCCACCATAATCATTGCTAACAGTATAAGGATTGTTGCTCAGAGTAAATTCGCTGGTTGTGTAGCGGCCCTTGAGTGCATCCCGCACCATAGAAATCATGCTGTTTTCGTTGGGTCTTCCCTGCGTAAATACTGTAAAATATAGGTGTTTGGCACTTTTGTTTTTGGTTTTGCCATTCACTTCTTCATAATCGGTGTAGAAGAAAGTAATTGAATTGCCTTTCTTCAGCCAATTTATAAAATAACTCTTGGGGTAATTTTCAAATTGCTCTTTACCATCGGTGGTGTATTCCTCATAATCGGTAACCAACATTGCATCATTATTCCCCTCTGTAATCTTCTTCAAGGTCTCTTGAATAGGCGCCATTATATCTTTATACTGCTTGGGGTCTGACACCTTATTAAATAATTCATTGCTATTGTATTCAAGGTTACTGATTTTACCTCCGCCCAAAGCAAACCACTCAATTGATGGACTAACAAGTTTGTTGGTGATGGCTTGAATTATAGAAACATTCTGGGGATTTTTGGTGTAGGCCTGAACCAATCCGTCTGAAAAATCTATGTAAACAGCACTTTTACCGGTTTTGGGATTGGATGATTCCCCTAGGCTTGCGCTGTAGTAGCCATCAATGTATTTTTCAATTTCTTTTTCAGGGTGAAAATTTGAAAAAGCGGATTTTTCATTTTCCCCGCAGCTGACTGTCAAGCAAACTGCACTGAATGCTACTGCTGGGATGATGAATAATTTTGAAAGATTACTTTTCATATTTATTGGTTTTTATTATTTGTTGAATCTGTTATACCTTCAATGAATCCTTCCACTTGATTGCCAAAATCTTTCACTGATTCCTTGAAATCATTTAATCCTTTTTTGGCCACAATGGCGGCATATCTCCCCTTCAGCTTGCCTATTTCTTTAACCTGAGCATCAGAATATTTTGCCCTGTTTTCATCTAAATCTTTCTGAAGCTTCTCTATACTGGAACCCAGCTTTTGAACATCCGATTCGGACAGCACTTCACCGCTATTCTCAGCATTTTCAATCAATGCAGAAACACCGTCAATGTTCGATTGGGGTCGATTACAAGCGAACAGTGAAGAGATTAGAATTAAAGTACAAATAAGCTTGTTTAAGTTCATCAAGTGGGCGAATATAAATTATTTTTTCCAAAACACAACAATCATTTCTCTAAATTTCAATTGTTGCCAATGTAAGTACCCCATTTTTTTTCGGACAGGGTTAAATTAGACATTTCAAATATGGTTATTTCTTTCGAGATATTTAATAGGACTTAGATTATTTAATGATTGATGAGGATGCAGTGTGTTGTATTCTTCCATCCATTCCAAGGATAGCATTCTTAAGTGGTGCAAGGAATCAAAGAGATATGCATCCAGTATGTCTTCTCGGTAACTTCGGTTAAATCTCTCAATGTAGGCGTTCTGTGTTGGTTTACCCGGTTGTATATATTTGATTGATATTCCTGTTCTGTGGCAATAATCAACAAATGTATTTGATAGTAACTCCGGGCCGTTGTCGCAGCGTATTTCTTCGGGTTTACCACGCCAGTTAATGATTTCGTCAAGGGTTGCCACCACCGTAGTTCCGGATTGTGAGTAGTCCGCTTTTACAGCCAGGGCCTCGCGGTTATAGTCGTCCATAATATTGAGTATCCTTACTTTTCTGCCCGTTATAAGTGTATCATGCATGAAATCCATGCTCCAGGTGCTATTGATGTTTTCAGGTTGTGCGAGTGTTTCTCTAAAGCGTTCCGGCAGCCTGCGCTTTCGCTTGCGCCTGTGGTTTAGATTAAGCAGGTTATAAACCCTTTTTACCCGCTTGTGGTTCCATTCAATGCCTTCGTTGCGTATTCTGCGGTAATAGTATGGAAAACCCCTTGTTGGCTTATTCTCAGCCAATTCATTGAGTTTATCAATAACAACGGTATCATCCTTTACCGATTGATAATAGTACTGCGATTTTGGCAACCCTGTTGTTGTG
>VGGW01000082.1 GCA_016868395.1 Bacteroidota bacterium
AAGGTATAAGACCATCAGAGAACATCTCAGTATGTACACCAAGATCTTTATGATTTTTGAGGCAGTTAAGTACAGCATCCGGAATAGCGCCTACACCCATTTGAAGGGTTGACCGGTCTTCAATCAGTTCTGCACAAAATTTACCAATGGTTCTGGTAGTTTCATCCATCTTACTTCCGTAATTAACTTCCGGAAGTGCCTCATCAACCCTGACCAAAGTATTTATTTGATTTATATGAATGATACCATCTCCGTGTGTTTTGGGCATTTGCTTATTAACCTGGGCGATAATATATTTTGCATTTTTTACTGCTGAACGGGCAATATCAACTGAAGTTCCCAGAGAACAAAAACCATGCTTATCCGGTTCTGAAACATGAATTAGTGCCACATCTATGGGTATAATCCCATTATTAAATAAAATTGGGATTTCACTCAGAAACACGGGTATATAATCACCATGTATACCATTAACTATTTCTCTGACATTTTGAGAAACAAACAATGAATTGATAAAAAAACTATTTCCAAAATTGGCCTTATTGAATAGATCATCGCCCAGGGTACTGATGCTCATTAACTCAACATTCTTTAATTCTTCAGTTCTTTTAAAAAGTGCTTTCAAAAGAACCGAAGGTGTTGATGCACTTCCATGGACAAAAACCCGCTGGCCTGACTTAATTTCTTTAACCGCATCTTCTGCAGTACAGTAATTTTTCACCATTTAAATAATGAAAGATGTTAAATATACTTAGGTAAGATAATCAATTTCAGCCTAAATCTTGAATCAAAATAAAGTTAAATACCAAATTTCTGTGGATAACCTTAATTACTGAGGGATTTAAAATGGCTTAGACAGGATAAATAGAATTTTGTGGCACAAATCGTTGAATTTAGCACCATTTGATGTAATAAATATCAGGTTTTACTATCTAGGCTTTAGTTTAGCAGAGGCATGGGTTAGGTAAGCAACCTCTATTTTTGCAGATTTTCTTTCTGTTTTAGCCTTTTTTGTCTTTTAAAATAATTCTTCAACAAAAAACTACCTTTTAACGCTTCCATGTTTTGATTAAAGCCATCAGTCCCTTTTCGAAGATTATCAAGGCTCGTATTTAGATTCTTAACCATTAAGGAGTCTTTAAGAATGGCATGAGCAGTACCCTTACCAGAATTCACATCCTCCTGTATACCCTTGACAATGGTTCCAATATCCGTGGTTAATCGATCTGCCTGACTGCCAACCTTGTTTATCTTAATTACAGCTTCATTGAGATTATACGCAAATGTGGTATCTTTCAACAACAAGCCGGCGGTTCCTTTACCTGCTTTAATATCGGCAATGATGTTGTGCAAATCATCAGCCATAATACCAGCTCTTGATGTTGTTAAACGCAGATTGACGGCCGATTGACGAATTTCTTTCGGAAGCGTCTCATCGTTGAGTAATTCCCACATTGCTGTGCTGTTATTGATCCGCTGTACCGTGATCTTTAGTCCTGAAACAATTTCTGATATATCATTGTTAGTACCTGACAATTTTTGGAGAATTGCATCAGTGTCAATTGATTTCTTTGAGAAAATAAAGTCACCTTCCTGAGCAATTTCTGCATGTTCAATACCGGGAATAATATTGATAACCTTGTTTCCGACAATACCATCCGTACCAATGGAAGCTACAACATCCTTTCTTATGATATTCTGCATTTCGGTATCAATCATCATAGAAACCTCAATAATGGTATCGTTCACAATTTTTATACGCTTAACTGTACCAGCCTGAATACCTGAATAGCGAACATTATTGCCCGGGATCAATCCCTGTACATTTTCAAAATTTGCTTTTAGCAAATAGGTAGAACCAAATAGACTTTTGTTTTTACCAATCATAAAAAGCAGCAAGATAAGAAAGGCAAGCCCGCTGAGAACAAAAACACCCAGCCGGACGTTATTTATCAATTTTTGAGCCATAAAAATCTATTCAAAAAACAGTTTAACCTTCGGATCAACCGATTGTATTATTTCATTGTAAGTACCACTCGCATAACATTTTCCATCAATCAGCATCACAACCCGTTCGCTAGCCATTCGAACACAATTCATGTCATGTGAGATAATCAAGGATGTCGTTTTATACTTTTGCTGAATTTCTACCATCAATTCGATGATTTCTTTACTGGTTATGGTGTCTAAACCGGTTGTAGGTTCATCGTAAAGAATGATTTCTGGTTTTAAAATCAATGTTCTAGCTAAAGCAACCCTTTTTCTCATGCCACCTGATAATTCAGCAGGCATCATGTCAAGGGTGTGGGCAAGCCCAACATCTTCCAGTGCATCAATAACCATTTTATCTACCTCCATTTGGCTGATCTCTAACCAGTACCTGCGTAACGGAAATTCCAAATTTTCCCTTACTGTCATTGAATCATATAGGGCATTACTTTGGAATAAAAAACCCACTTTCGCTCTGATTTGATCCAATTCATCATGATCAAGGTCTGGAATGTTATGTCCAAAAATATGAATACTCCCATGATCAGGCTTAATCAATCCAATAATGCATTTAATCAGGACCGACTTACCGGAGCCCGATTTACCTAAAACAACCACACTTTCTCCTCCAAGCAATTCCAAATTAAACTCTTTTAAAACTTGATTATTTCCAAAAGATTTACTTAAATTTATTATAATCAAAACTTTATTTGATTTTATATCAAGTTTTAATTCAGATTTCATATTCTTTAATAACCCAATATATCAGTAACCTGAACAGCCAGCAGGTCGATCACAAAAATGCTTACCGATGAAACAACTACGGCTGAATTAGCAGACCGTCCTACACCCTCTGTACCCTTACTGCTGTTATATCCTTTATAACACCCTATAATTCCTACTGCAAATCCAAAGAAGAAACTTTTTGTAAATGCAGGCAAAACATCCCCAAACACCAGATTATCAAAAACTTGTGTCCAATACAAAATAAAACTGGTGTTGGTGTGGATATTAACGCCAAGATAGGCCCCATATAATGAAATTGAATCCCCTAGCATAACCAATACAGGAAGCATCAATGTACAAGCTAAAACTCGGGTTGCCACAAGATATTTGAATGGATTAGTTCCACTAACTTCCATAGCATCAATTTGTTCGGTTACCTTCATCGAGCCAAGTTCAGCACCTATACTGCTGCCTATTTTGCCGGCAAATATCAAAGCAGTTATTACCGGACCTACCTCCCGTATTACGGTAATTGGGTTTCCACACCATAATCTGCCATAGATGGTCTGAGCTGCATGGTTAAAACCAGCCCCATAATAAATGCTGTAAGGCCTATCAGTGGCAGCGACTTATAGCCAACAACATAACATTGCTTTAAAAATTCGGAAAATTCAAAAGGAGGATTCAAACCATGCCTAAAAAAACGCAAAGTAAATCTGAACAATTCGCCGTTCAGGGTTAAAAATGATTTCAAATCTGATGTTAAAGACATATTATTTGAAGATACTACAATATCAATTTTTTACAAAACTAAATGATGGCGAGCACGTTATGACTGACAGATATCAATTTAAAAACTGACTAAACTCATTTTTATCCTGAATCAAAATTGGATTTCATACAAGAAAAGAGTCTGCAACTATTCAGTCTTCATTCCTTTAACTCTTTCAAAAAGTGCTTTAGCCGTCTTAAAATTCCATCCATCAAACCGACCTCTTTGTACAAGTAATTCATTATCCTCCGGATGTTGCAAATAATAATGAAAAACAAATTTCCCCCTTGGGTTATACCAGCCTACAATCTGACCAAAACGCAAATCATTAAAAACCAAACTATCACCATGATGTTCTACGGTATAAAATTCCTTTGAAAATCGAATCAGTTTCTGAAGATCCGAATGATCAATTACCGGATTTAAGAAAGTCTCATTTCTTGGAAAATATTGAAATTCCATCGAATTACTTTTGTCAAAAAAGGAACGAAAACCTACATGATAGCCCTTGTTATCACCCGCAACCACGTACCAAAGCCAATTTTGCAAAGGAGCAGGCGTTGTAAAATATCGAGTGTAAGTTATTTTCTTTTCTTCCAGGATTTTTCTCACATCATGGTCTATAATCGCTTTGTTCAATAAACAATATATAAGGTATAAAGAACAGATTCCCAGCCCGGACTGCCACCAAATTCTTTTTTGCTGATTTTTTGCGGATTTAAAATACAGAAGTGCTAAAAGAGCGATACCAGGCCAGATTGAAAAGAATGGATCAGCTACATAAATTGCGTTAAATGATATTCGATCATGGCTGAAAGGCTCGAACCATCCCACCCCATAGTTATTAAATGCATCGATAAAATCGTGAATAAAAACCAATGAGGTAAAGAATATAAACCAGTTTAATAAGCTAATATTATGCGGACGATGCCATCGTTCGGCCAACAATGCTAAAATTAGTCCTGATAATAAACAGAAGAAAAATGAATGGGTAAAACCGCGATGTGCTAGTAAATTTGAAGCGGTATCCAGCCAAAATGAGGCTAAAAAATCAATATCAGGGATACTCTGTGCTAGTGCACCCCAAAGCATGGCCTTCCTGCCTAATTTTTTACCGGCAAAGGCTTCACCCATGCATGCACCGAGGGCAAAATGGGTGATTGAATCCATTAATGTGAAACGTTTATACTGACCGGGCTACCTGCTTTGTCCTTGCTTTCATCAGCAGCTTCCATAAAAGCGATTATTTCCAATGTTTCTTCCTGATTCACCGGCGATATACCCGTTTCAAAAAACATGATAATTTGTTCTAGCAATGGATCATAACCCTTAAATTCACCTAAAGTAAGGTTTGCCTTTTCACCAAAAACAGTGCCTCCAAAATCGCTTGCAGCGATTTTCCCTCCATAATTATAATTGCCATTACGGGTGCCCCTAAAACTCCCAAGCCTTCCGTCATCCCAAACACCCACTACCACATCCGTGCTTTTGGTATGTATTCGGGTCACCTTTTTGCAGCCCGTACCCATTATAGCGAATAACAACTCGACCCCGTGAATGCCATACCAAAATAAATCACGATGCGTCTTTTCAATTATTGCAGGACTGAAAGTTTCGGCGCCTAATACTTTGCCAATTTTTCCCATCCTAATATCAGAAATACCTGTAATGTATCTTAAAGATGATGAAGAAAATACTGGGGTTTTATATTTTTTCGATGCTGTAAATATTTCCCTAGCCTCCCTAAGAGAGCTAGCAATTGGTTTATCGATAAATACTGGTTTACCTTCCTTTAATACCTGTATAGCCTGGTCAAGATGCAAACGTCCATCATTGGTTTCCAATAAAACCACATCTACCTTATTTAAGAGCTCAGTAATAGAAGGAACAATTTCTACCCCCATCTTCTTCACATCTTCGGTATATCCGGGAATTCTTTCCACACTGGTAATGATATCATGACTCCCTTTTGGATAGGCAGCAACAATTTTATAGCCTTTATAGACGGAAGAAGCGTTTGTTGCGTTTAGTGTTTTGGTAAATGCAACTGAATGTGAGGTATCCAGGCCAATAATACCAACTCTTTTACCGGTCAGAGGGGCCGATTTACCATAAAGTGAACTTATATTTCCGTAGATACCTAAACCGGTACCAGCCACAGCAGACATCTTTATAAAATTTCTTCGATTGTAAATACCCATAAAATCAATTTTAACCTTGTTGAAATACTTTTGGCTTTTAAGCAAGATAATAAATTAACCTCAGTTCGATATTAGAAATTATCCTTTTGTTGGATCTCCTATTGCTCCGGACGCCCAAAATTTGATTTTGGAAAGCAAAACCTGCGTGTTATCGCTTCCTGCAGTCCTTTCCTCCGGAGTATTTCCGGCAAGAAATGGTACTTGATTTCAGATTTTCCCTGGCCGGAAGATACCTCCTTCGGCAAGGTTTAGTTTACCCGCTGCGGTTTTTCATCTGGACGGGCAGTCCGGAAATAGAAGCACAAACCCTGCTAAGCAAACCCGGGTGACCGTGAAAGCAGTCATAAAATTCCTTCTGCTTACATCATTGAATTTCATAAAATGATTTTTATTCAGATTTCCGAGATGAATGTTAACCAAAAGCCCTATTCCATGTAAAAAAGCTATTGAATTAAAATATAATCCAATATAAAATTATGCGTGTGCCTAACCGAATTTATTTAAAAATTAGACCACTAAACAAAAAGAATGAGCCCTTATTTGGATTTCCCTGCCAACAATTTATGAATAGCTTTCATTAAGACTTCTTCGGCCTCGGCTGTTACACCGGATGCCTGTCCGGTTTCATATCCACCCTGTGAATATGCGATGGCATTACCAATATAACCCATAGCATAATCCCCATAACCGGCTACCGCCACAAATAAGTCGGGTCTTACCGCTTTAGCAGCAAGCTGATACTCCACAAAAGGTTCACCGGGAAGATGCAGAATTCTTGCTTTTCCAATACTCAGCACTGAAATATCAATCTTTTTCCCTGCTTCTAAGCGCTTTAACCAGACCAGCTTGGATAGATTGTTTGATAAAAATACAGCAGATTGTGTTTTCATTGCTACTTCTAGGTTTTCGATGCCTGCTGCAGGCTTTAAGGCGACCGGTTCGATATTCCATTTCACAAAGGATGAACTTACAGAATCAAGCTTGGTGTTCTCCCAAGCCCGCCTCATTCCGTCTGCCAGTCGCTCTGCAAGAATCAGTCGGTTTTCTTTGGCACCGTCATTATATTTTCCGGCTGTTAAATTACCTCCGGCCCCATTAAAGTGAATGTGGAGCGCATCCGGAACAGCAAGTTGACGCATAAAACGCGCGATCCCGGGAAAATCAGGATTGGAAATACCGGTGCGGTAATAACTTTGTGGATGAGAGGCATAATAACTAAGTACTGCTAATGGTTTATCATTATTCCAAAAGCTGATAAGAGAAACCATTGGATCAATGAGACCTTCAGGTTCTGCCCGGATAACCGAATCCTTTGTAGCTGAAGTTCGGGTATACCTGACTTTTCCGTCAGGTCCAAGAATTCGACGGTTTGAAGCCACTTTGTAAACCTCAGCCTGGCCGGTTCCAATATGTGTAAAAGGTACAGCGCTAACAATCGATTTACGAATAGCCTGTCCAAGACGCTGAATTAGATCTCTTGCATAGCCACCTTCGAATGCCAGTGTGCTTAATCCTGCTGTTTTGAGCATATTCTCGGCACCAAAATCAGAAGTCGGTGCATCATGCTGATGAATGGCATGAACAACCACTCTGGATGGAAGGGTACCTGCAGCTTCAGCCATAATCCGTTTAAATTCATCCTGACTATCATTTGAAATTCCGATCCAATCTACTGAACACATTACAATCGGTTCTCCGGCACCCATAATTACTATACCCTTAGCCCTTAAACCCAGATCCCAGCTATTAATCATCGGATCATAAGTTAAACTGCTGCCAACCGGTGGCGTTGCATCTACATCGAAAGTTGCCAGTTTCAGTTGACTTTTAACCGTTTTCGGATAGAAATCTGTGGCAAGAACAGATCCATTGGTCTTCAACAAAACTATACTGAAACAAAAAATAATAGTGTAAATGGATTTTAAGGTCATTCTCATGGGTTAATCTATTATTTAAATCAATTTTCCTTTGAAAAAATTAATGCAATTGTTTTTATAAATGAGCCCGCAAGAATATTATTTCGATCAATCAACCTTGCCGGCGATTTAAAACTATCCGAAATGAATGAAGTTTAATTTCTGTAAAATGCGCTGTTCTCTTTCGTCAGAATATCTATTGGCATAAAATAAATTTTCTCTACCGGGGAGGAGAAAGCAAGATGCTGATAGAGGGATATCAGTCCCCTGTAACCCTGCTGCTTTGGTTTCTGGCAAACTAAAAAGTCAATTATTCCCTTTTCCATATACTCTATATTCTCCTTAAGAAAATCATATCCTATCAAAATTACATCCTTTTTTGAACTTTCAATAAAATGAGCAACTTTAGAGACCCTGGAGTTAGTTACAAAAACAATTTTGATATCCTTATGTTCATTAAAAATATGGTTCAAATACTTTTCAATCGATTTAAGATCAGTATCTCTGATATCAATTTTCAAAATATAATCGGGAATTTTATGTTTATCAAAATATGCCCTAAATCCTTCTTCCTTTTTTAATAGATGATGATGGTTGTCGATCTCCCTAGAAATATTGACTACCAATATTTTTTCGCCATTATTTACCAAATAACTAACCAGATGGGCAGCAAGATAGCCGCTGTGATACAGATTTGGACCGATATAACTCAGGCTGTCGCCATTGGGTAGATCTGAATCAATCAGAACATAGGGAATATTCAAGGCTCTACATTTATCTGTAAACCTGACAGACTCCTCAATAAACGAGGGGGCTAACAAAATACCATCCGGTTTACTTTCAAGAATTATCTGTGTTTGATCAACGAACGATTCAATTTTATTCTGATCATAAAAATACTTATCAATGATAATTCCAAATTGTTTAATTTCTTTTTCCACCTGCTCAATCCCATCCAATGGGGCATCCCAAAAACTAGTCTCTTTAGAAGTTTGAGGTATTAAGGTTGCTAAGCGAAGAATTTTTCGAGATGCAAGCCTTTGAGCGAGCAGATTAGGCTCATAATTGAGTTCTTCAATAATTTTAAGAATGTTTTCTTTGGTTTGTTTAGAAACTCCCTTTCTGTTATGAAGCACCCTGTCGACAGTGGCAATCGAGACATTCGCTCTTCTTGCAATTTCTTTAACTCCGGTAAGTTCGTTAACTCGCTTCTTCATAGAAAAGGGTGATAAAAAGTGAATCTGTCGTGCAATGATAACTGTTATTGCCGGTTTTTTTTATCAAATTATTGTAAACATTATTTGTCTTGAATCCCTGTAAACTATGTGCAAAGATACATTCTAATTATGATTTAGAATTCATGAAAAATATAACCTAAATGAAGATAATCTATTTTGAATTAAGAAAAAGATTAGGGAAAAGATGAATGAAACAGTTTTTCAGGAATTAGGTTTCATACAAACAAAACGGAATAAGCTGGCCAAGGGTTTAGGCCGTGGTTGATTCAAATACGGCACTGATTTATCGATGTAAGCCCTAAAATACCTAATTAACTTGAGTTTGAAATAAGATCTTGCCGGACTAAGTTTTGCATGATTATTTTTCTCAGGCTGTTGCTCCCGGTCCCGTGTTCTGCCCCATTTTTTTGCGGGAAATGGAATTGGTATCCTAAAATTCAGTAAGGCAAAAATGATAGGTCTGCCACCCGGACCTGTGCTTCTATTTCCGGACTGCCCGTCGCGATGAAAAACAGCAGCGGGTAAACTAAACCTTGCCGAAGGAGGTATCTTCCGGCTACAAACCATCTGCAATCAGGTAGCATTTCTTGCCGGAAATACTCCGGAGGAAAGGACTAAAGGAAGCGATAACACGCAGGTATTGCTTTCCAAAATCCAATCATACACATCCGGATTGGCATGAAATTCATTAAAAGCATATTTTTAAATCTTCCTTGTCCCGAACGCAGATTAACCGATAATTTTTAAAATTTAAGCTGACGGAGCTCTTAAATTTCAGGAATAAATAAGCCGGAATTAAATCATAGGTAAAAGCAAAAAACACTAATTGATCCTTAGGGTAATTTTATAAATTGAATATAATATCTTAATCCCTGAAGTTTTATACCTACTAATTAAATTCAATGAATAAAAAAGAGTTATCGCTCACTCCTATTCATGGCAACAGAAAGGAGTCCCATTTATATTGTAATTAGGAAATTAATTTGCGTCAATTTTGCGTAATATTGAATTGAAAAAAATGAGTTATAATCAATTCACATGACTAAAATTACTGAGGAACTATCAAATTACAGGCATTTGGAGAAGATGTCAGTTGAAGAACTAACATCAAACCTGAATAAAGAAGATAAAACGGTCGCCTTGGCCATTGAAAAGGCGTTACCGAAACTTAATACACTGATTAAAACCATTTTGTCTAAGATTGAACAAGGTGGAAGATTGTTTTATGTTGGTGCAGGAAGTGGTGGGCGCCTATCCGTTCTCGACGTTATTGAACTGCCAACAACCTATGGAGTTTCTCCGGATCTTTTTAATGTAATTCTGGCAGGAGGTAAAGAGCATTTGATAGAAGCACTGGAAGAAAAAGAAGATGACGTAAACGCTGCCTGGTTAATGCTTAAGGAAAAAGAAGTATCAGCAAAAGATATTGTTATTGGTGTTTCGGCTAGTGGTACTACCCCATTCGTGTTGTCGGGATTAAAGAAATGCAAAAATCAGGGAATCACCACTGCCTGCATTGTAAGTAATCCAGGATCTCCAATCGCTCAACAGGCTGATATTCCGGTTGAAGTGATCACGGGACCCGAATTTGTTAGCGGAAGTACCCGAATGAAATGTGGTACCGCACAGAAAATGATTTTTGATATGATCAGTACAGCAACGATGATTAAGCTTGGTCGCGTCTTAGATAATCAAATGGTTCATGTTAAGTTGATTAATAACAAAATTACCGATCGTGCAGTTAAAATGCTAATGAGCAAAACTGGTATCATAGATTATGCTGAAGCCAAAAAACATTTATTAAAACATGGGAGTGTTCAAAATGCTTTGAACAAATATCAAGGTGAAAATCCTTAATAAATTGACTAAATCTTCAAGTCGAATAGATTTTGTTCAGCCGATTGATCATATGATAAAATAAGCTCCATTCAAATTATTATAATATTATTGATCCTCAGACATAAAAAACATGTATCAAATTTATTCAATTATTATTTTTTTTATCGCTTCAATGGTGTTTGACCGACACCAAAACAAGCCTGATCCCAATTTCCACATTTATATTTTAATGGGGCAATCCAATATGGCCGGCCGTGGCAAGATTACTGAAGAATTTAAAAAGGAAGGCAACACCCGACTGCTGATGCTGAATAAAAGCAATGTTTGGGTCATGGCTGAGCATCCCTTGCATTTCGACAAACCTAATATTGTTGGAGTTGGACCAGGAATGGCCTTCGGACTCAGCATGCTCGAGGATAATAATAAAAAAATAAAAATCGGACTTGTACCCTGCGCCGTTGGAGGTACACCGATAGAAGATTGGGAGCCAAAGGCCTACAACAAGGCAACCAATACATATCCATATGATGATGCGCTTATCCGAATTAGAGTAGCAAAAAAATCAGGAATTATTAAAGGAATTATTTGGCATCAGGGTGAAGGGAACAGCAGTCCGGAGAAATCATTAATTTACATTTCTCAGCTAAATTCCCTGATCCTTAGAGTACGAGAGGATATTGGTAATCAGTCGCTTCCCTTTGTCATTGGTGAACTTGGATACTACAAAGAAATTTACAACAACATTAATACAGAACTAAAGAAGGTTGCTTCTTTAATTCCTTACACCGCCATAGCCAGTTCAGAGGGATTAAATCACAACGGGGATGGCACGCATTATGACTCCCAATCTGCCCGTACTCTAGGATTTCGTTTAGCAGAAAAAATGAAGGATATTCAGAAACAATCGGCAGCTGTCAGTAAAAAATCTAAGCCAATTCTACCCTAGGAAAAATCTGAAAATTGATCTGCCAAATTCATATTTTTGAATATAAATATATATATAATTATCTGTAATTCAATATATTAAATAGATATATATAAAGTAAATAAACTAAGGAATTGAGGGTTTTAATTTATTCAGGGTATAACATATCAGTTTATTGTTCAAAGGCTCACCTGATGACGTTTTAATATCTCCTAAATTCAACTCATAAACATAGCCTGGTTTTAAGAACGCTAGTTTTAGGGATATGGTTTTAAGATCATTTGAAATTTTGATATCGGTTATGGGAACATTCTGAATATCATACTGATCTGAGCCATATTTATTATGGTATTTATAATAATAGTGACGGAATTGATAATTTTCAGGATTACTGGCAGAAGATACCTCCAGCGGTGATGTAAATGTCAAATCAAACCCCGTTTCTGTTAAGTTCATCTTATAGATATCCGCCGGTTTTTTCCCGGTATAAACTATTCGTTGTATCCCCTGATCACCCAGCCAACCATGAGCATTTTGGCCAATCCATAGGCTTCCATCGGGAGCAAATACCATTCTATTATTACCCTTACGCAAGCCATTACCATCTAAAAAGGGAATACATGCACCTTGTAATTCACCATCAATCCGTTCA
>VGGW01000083.1 GCA_016868395.1 Bacteroidota bacterium
TTGATTAATCCCGCATGATCATTAAAAAGGATGTAATTGTCGAGGGTAAATTGAATCAGCCATGGACGAAGCGGAGCCAGTATAGCCAGTAAAACGGTAAGTAAGATTGACCAGATAAAAATCATTCGATAAGGCCCGACATACCGGAATACCCTTCCCAATAAATTGATATCTAGTACATTACCGCTAACTTTAGTCATTTTTACTTCTACTCATAATATGGTCCTGATAATTACAATTCATCCGATAGGTAAGGATACCTCACTTCGGTGAGGAATAAGCCACAAGCCGGAACTGATTCTCCGGCATTTGAGCGATCCTTAC
This sequence comes from Bacteroidota bacterium, assembly GCA_016868395.1. Taxonomy (GTDB): domain Bacteria; phylum Bacteroidota; class Bacteroidia; order Sphingobacteriales; family Sphingobacteriaceae; genus Daejeonella. Next base: position 325 of record VGGW01000083.1, read on the forward strand.
TCTCAATAATCCTTCGAATATCCTCCACCTTCATTTCCTTCTTACCAATTCTGACCAGGGTGCCAACAATTGCCCGAACCATATTCCGAAGGAATCTATCAGCAGAAATATGAAAAACTATGCCCTTTTCAGTAATAATCCATTCTGCCCTGCTTATCACACAATTATTTGTAAAAGTTTGGGTATTTGACTTACTGAAGCAGCTGAAATCATGATATTCCATCAGTAATGCCGCAGCATCATTCATCAGGTTAATATCAGGTTTATCGCGTAAAAGCCATGATAAATTATGCAGGAAAGGATCTTTTGTGAAATGAATGTGATACTCATAGGAGCGCAAACTTGCATCAAAACGGGCATGGGCATCCAAAGCAACCTTGATGAACCTTTTAATTACGATATCATAGGGAAGCATGCCATTAACGCTGAGCAAAAATCTTGGATTTAATACATCAATATCACCAGGGATATCGGCATGTGCAAAAAGTTGCCTTGCGTGTACTCCGGTATCCGTACGGCCGCATCCAAGAGTTTCAATTTCCTGTCTGCAAATTGTAGACAATGCTTTATTGATTAATGCCTGCACCGAAAGAGCATTCTGCTGAATCTGCCAGCCATGATATGCCGTTCCATTATAAGCCAGTTCCAGGAAATATCGATGTGTTGTGTTCAATCTTTAAAGCTAATACGAAATGACAAAGATACTCAACCTTGGCTTCAATCCCTTGCCTGAATTAAGAATCGCAAAGGTAAAATATTTATATTTGCCTCAAATCTTAAAGCTATGTTACAACGAGTACAGACTATTTGGCTTTTTTTTGCTACTGCAGCAATTTTTAGTTTGTTTCTATTCCCATATCTGCAGGCTATCAATCCGGATGGTACCTCCAAAGTTGTCAAAGTAACCGGTGTCTATCAAAGTATAGATGGAGCAATCGTTCAGACAGAACCTTTTCTGGCCTTGACCATTTTAACTGTCCTCCTTGGATTAATTCCATTCCTGACTATCTTTTTGTTTAAGAATAGAAAAAGGCAAATCATACTTTGCTATACCTGCATCGCAGGAATATTAGGCTTTAGTTTTTGGATGGTACAAACTGCCAAAGCGGTATTGGGGAATATCACCTTGCAAACAGAAAATTACGGATTAGGAGTCATACTTCCATCATTGAGTGTATTGTTTGTTATTCTGGCACTCAGGGGAATCAGAAATGATGAGAAGTTAATCAAATCTGCAGATAGGTTGAGGTAGTTGCGTTGCGGGTCAAGCCCTAAATGACAGGGGTCGGAGTCCAATGCCATTATTTAAAGATTGGGAGGTTCCAGCTTTTGCTGGAATGACAAATAAGGTTAGATAGAAAGGAAGGTTCCAGCCTTCGCTGGAATCGGTTCAGTTCACTCAGTACTTTTCACGAACCAATCCGCAGCAATATCGTGCCAATTTGGGTTAAGCATTTCAACTGAATTATTTTTCCATGATCGTTGCCAGGTCTTTAATTGTTTTTCCCTGGCGATGGCCAAGTACACGTCAGTAAATTTTTCATACCACACAAGTTTAGTGCAATTGTATTTGCTTGTGAATCCATTAACGAGCTTTCGTTTATGCTCGTATACTCTTCTGCGTATATTGTTAGTAAAACCAATGTACAAAACATTACGAAATGTATTTGTAAGCATGTAAACATAATATTCCTTCATTCCCCAAAACTGCAATCCCCGAAATACATAAAGACAATAAATGAGTAAAAGGGCTTCATCATTTATCGTACAGTTCCGAATATCGATTCCAGCGGAGGCTGGAATCTCCTGTATCTCCCCAATCTTGTCATTCTCGCGAAAGCGAGAACCTCCAAAATTGTTCAAACAAAGTGAATTGCAGTCAGGCTGGAATCTCCTGTATCCCCCCAATCTTATCATTCTCGCGAGAGCGAGAACCTCCAAAATTGTTCAAACAAAGTGAATTGCAGTCAGGCTGGAATCTCCACATCCCCAAACAATCCTTATCATTCCACGAAAGCGAGAACCTCCAAAATTGTTCAAACAAAGTGAATTGCAGTCAGGCTGGAATCTCCACATCCCCAAACAATCCTTATCATTCCACGAATGGTGAACCTCCAAATATCTCCCACGGAAATTTTAATCCAAAATGCCTAACCGGACTCTTAAATAATGACTTTGGGGTCTAGCCAGCAATGACGTGCACTTTGTCATACCGGGCTTGACCCGGGACGGGACTATTGCGCCGTCCATCCCCCATCCGCAGGCATAGCAGCACCGGTAATCATGGAGGCATTTTCAGAGGCTAAAAACAAGGCCAGGGCGGCAATATCCTCCGAACTTACAAATTTTTTGATCGCATGCTTTTGTAAAATAGTATTCTGAATGACATCTGCTTCGGCAATATTCTGTTGCTCCGCCAGATCAATGATTTGCTTCTCCACCAAAGGAGTTTTAACAAAACCCGGGCAAATGGCATTGACTGTAATTCCAAAATCTGCACCTTCCAAAGCCAAAGTCTTGGTTAATCCAATTAAACCGTGTTTGGATGCCACATAAGCCGATTTATTCTCGGAGGCCACTAAGCCATGCGCTGATGAAATATTGATAATTCTTCCCCAACTTTTGGCTTTCATGCCTTTCCAAACGGCCTGAGACGCACAAAAAGCCGCAGTCAAATTCACAGCAATAATATCATTCCATTTGTTTATTGGGAAATCTTGGGCAGGAGATACATACTGAATCCCGGCATTATTCACTAAAATATCCAAAACACCAAGATGACTTGCCGCCTCATCGACCATGGAGGAGATTTCGGAAGGTTCAAGCAGGTTTGCTGAAGAGAAAAAGGTATTGACTCTGTTTTGCTCACCGACCTTCGCTGCAATTTGGGCTCCATCCTTTTCCAGTCCATGAAAAGCAAGATTATATCCCGCCTTGGCGAATGCGGTGGCGATAGCTAAACCTATACCACTGGTACTTCCGGTAATCAAAACATTTTTTGCTTTCATAAACCTGAGCTGTTTAGCTTAATTGTTAATCTACCTGATCCTTAATACATTCATCCGCAAGGTAAAGAACAGACTCATAGTTTTTACCTACTGCTTCAGACATGGCCATCTCACAAGTCTTACCTGAGGAATAGTAACCTTCATAAGACCCCAGTTTAACTTCCATAGCCTCAGGTGCAGTAGCTGAAGCAGTCAGTTCCGGATAAAGAAAGCCCCGGTCTCCGGCCATGCCGCAACATCCTGAATGTATTGGAACATCTGCAGTATTACTAAAATGATTCGCTACCGAAACAAATTTCCGTTCCAGTCCCATTTTCTGTAATGAACAAACGGGGTGAAGTACAACAGATCCTTTCTTTTCCACAGGTCCGCAAGCCGGAATCACATAATCATGAAGGTAATCGATACTGTCCAGAATGCTCAGTCCATCATACTTCTGCTTATTGCTATCATTCAAAACCGGACGGCACTGCTGAAGGGTATGAGAGCAGGATGTCACGTCAAGAATCACCGGCAGCTTTCCCTCATTCGTGATTGTCCAGAGTTTCTCAATCGTCTCGTTAACCTTATCTGCATAAGCGGGATTAAAACCTTTTGAAGAAAAGACCTGTCCGCAGCAGAGAGATTCTATTCCCTCAGGAACAATGACCTGAATCCCGGATTTGGAGGATACACTTAAAAAGGTATCCGGGATATTCTTTTTTCCTGTGGAGCCTCCCATTACCCGAGAGATACAGGTAGGGAAGTAAACAACTGTAGGGCCCTTATTTGTTTCAGAATCGGCAAAATGTTGATGCTTTCCGGAGATTGAACCACTTGGAATCAATTGATTGCTCCATAAGGGGAATGCAGGAATAATCCGTTTTATGCCTCTAGTCATTAGATTCATGGAATTTTTTCCAAAAACTGAATTAAGGAATGAACCGAACTCAAGTGCAAAATTCACAATATAAGTTACTACTCGGAAATTCTTTGAAACCCACAAAGCCAGCTGATTAGAAAATCCGGAATGGCTTTCTCTTCTTAATCTTTTTACCAGATCGCCGGTATTGATATCCACCGGACAGCTGGTTGCGCAAAGTCCATCTACTGCACAGGTGTCGAGACCATCATACTGGAATTGCTTGACCAGCTCGGCATGTTCAGATTGATTTCCTTTAGATTTCAATAAAGCCAATTCCCGTCTGATAACGATCCTTTGCCTAGGAGTTAAGGTGATGTTCCTGCTAGGGCATTTATGCTCGCAATATCCGCACTCGATGCATCGGTCAACTTCCTGCTCAACAGTAGGTAAGGACTTTAAATCGCGTATATGGGCATTGTCATTTTCATTTATGATTACACCCGGATTCAAAAGATTCAATGGATCCACCACTGCTTTTAAGCTTCTCATGATCTGATAAGCTTCAGCACCCCATTCAGTCTCTACAAATGGTGACATATTTCTACCTGTACCATGCTCCGCTTTCAAAGTACCCTCATATTTTTCAACCACCAATTCGACAACCTCCCTCAGAAATTGATCGTATCGGACCACCTCATCGGCTGAATTAAAAGATTGGGTGACGACAAAGTGGATATTTCCATCCTTGGCATGTCCAAAAATAATGGCATTCTCATAATTATACTTTTCGAAAAGTACATGTAAATCAAGTATAGCATCGCCCAATCGATCCACCGGAAAAGCAATATCCTCCAAAATTACAGTGGTTCCACTTGCCCGAACCGCACCAACTGCCGGAAACATTCCTTTGCGGAGTTTCCAGTAAAATGCCTGAACATAGGGATCCTCAGTAAATTTAATGGGTTCCAGCAGTAAAAATGAGCTGGCATGAGGCAGGAGTCTGTCTATTTTGGATTGCACCTCTTCCTTGCTGATGCCCTGATATTCAACCAGCAATGCTGCAGCGGTTTCAGGCAAGGTTTTTAAAATTTCAGGAGCACCCTTCAAATCTTCTATTGACCTTAAGGAGGCCCTGTCCATTAACTCTACCGCCTCAGCACCTGATTCAGTTAAGGGGGCAATGGCTTGACAGGCAGAATAAATACTTTCAAAATAGATAAAAGCAGTCGACTTGAATGGATAATCAGCCACTGTTTCCATCACCGCCTCCGCAATGAACCCAAGTGTACCTTCTGCACCAATCAACAGATGTGAAAGAATATCCAGCGGATCGGAAAAATCAATAAAGGCATTAAGGGAATACCCAACGGTATTTTTGGTGAGATATTTAGTTCTTATTTTTTGGGATAATGCCGAATTTTCAAGGATCTGGTTCTTTAGATTTAAGAGGGTGGTATAAATATCCGGACACTCCTCCTTAAAGCGAGGATAATCCGCCTTAATTTCGGTTGAATAACTCTTGCCACAAGGTAATATAAAACGAATGTGTTTGGTGGTATGATAGGAGTTCATACTAACTCCGCAACACATCCCACTTGAGTTATTCGACAGAATCCCACCAATCATGGCCGAGTCAATGCTGGACGGATCAGGCCCTATTTTCCGTTTGTATTTCTTCAGAAAGGTATTTACCATTGAACCTGTTATCCCAGGTTGTACCCGTACCTGAACCCCATTATCTTCAACTAATAAGTGATTCCAATACTGGCTCAAATCAACCAAAATACCATCGGTTATGGACTGGCCCGATAAACTGGTACCTCCTGTTCTGAAGGTCATGGGAATCTTGTGCTGATGCGAAAATTGCAGGAGTGCAACGATTTCATTTTCACTGACAGGCTGCACGACAGCTTTTGGCCTCAAATAGTAAAAACCCGCATCCGATGCATACGCCACCAAATCAATTTTTCGGCATTTTATACGTTCTTTTGACAGAATGTTCTCCAAAAGCTTACCAATATCCATACTAACTGTTTATACCTTAATTTTGAAAGAATTCTATTTTGAATACAAATTCCTAAAAAAACTATTTTTTATAATGTACTCAATACACGCTGAGAAACCGCAATGGCATGATCAATATCAGCTTCAGTATGTGCCGTGCTGATATACCATAAACCCCGGCCTATGATTCTAATTCGCTCATCATGCATGGCAGCGATAAATTTACCTAATTTTGCTTTATCATAAGTAAAGGTATCGCGATAATCCCTGACCTTCTCAAGATCAGTAAAACCAATATTAAACATCGGTCCGGGACCCTGAACAAGCAAATTAAGGTTATTACTGTTTGCCGCCTCCCTTAGTCCCTGAATCAGCTTATTTCCAAGTCTAAACATCCTTTCATATGGATTCTCCTGTTCAAGTACCTCTATTGTAGCTAAAGCAGCAGCAATAGTTGGGTTACTCGAGTTCATAGTTCCCGCATGAATCACTTTAGCCTCTTCAATCAATCCCATCCACGCTCTTTTTCCAACAATCGCACTGATCGGGTATCCACTGCCCATTGCCTTAGCGAAAATTGACATATCAGGAGTAATTCCAAAATATTTCTGAGAACCACCAATACTCATTCGGAATCCGGTAATCACCTCATCAAAAATTAATGCAATCCCATACTGATCGCATAGGCTGCGCAACCCCTGATGAAAGCCCTCCTCCGGCATGATACAGCCATTATTACACATAATTGGTTCGGTAATGATGGCTGCAATTTCCTGATGGTGCTCTGCCAGAGTTTTTTCTACCAGCGCTAAATCGTTCCAGGGAAGTATGATGAATTCATCCTTGGAATGATCAGGTATTCCAGCCGACCAAGGATAAACATTTGGATGCTCTCTGCTTCCTAAAGCGTCGACCGATGGTGTAGAAATCCCCCAGGCTACGTTATCCAGCCAACCATGATAATGTCCTTCAAATCGCAGAAATTTCTGCTTTCCCGTCTTTGCTCTAGCCACTCGAAAAGCGGTTTGAACGGCTTCAGATCCATCTAAACAGAAACGCATTAATTCAGCAGATGGAATCAGCTTATTAATTTTTTCAGCAAGTTCAATTTCTTTAATATGCTGGCCTGCATACAGTTGCCCAAGTTCAGAATAATCATTAACCGATTTTAACACATGCGGGTGAGAATGACCCAAAATCAAGGGACCCTGACTTAAGGTAAAATCCAGATAATCATTACCGTCCACATCAAAAATATGACTTCCCTGACCATGTGTGTAAAAAATCGCATGTGGATGATTGTATTTTCTGAATTCGGAAGAAACGCCTCCTGCAAGTACTTTTTTTGCCCTTCCAAGTAGTTCGGCTGATTTGGAATAGTCTAAACTTTTCATGAAGATTCTAATGTTAACTTTGCGATCCTATTCCCCATTGGGGGAACAAAAATCAAATTATATATTTCTTAATTATTGCTTATCCTCCTTTAAAAAACGGATGAGTTGCTCTTCCCTCCTTCGGTTCATTTCGCGGGAAAACTCCTCATCCCACAAATAAAAGCCTTCCCCATTCTTTTGCCCGAAATTACCTTTTGAAACTAGTTCTTTCAAGCCTTCAGAAGCGTGATCTGCATGACTCAAATCTTTAAAAAGATAATCAGAAATGGAGGCAAAAACATCAAGGCCACCCATATCTGCGGAGAGTAGCGGACCGCTAACCGGCAACCTTCTGCCGATGCTACTGCTTACCGCAGTATCGATATCCTCTTTACTTGCAATTCCTTGTTCCAGAAGATAGAGAGCCTCTCTGAAAAGTGCAAATTGAAGACGGTTACCCACCAGGCCCGGGACTTCCTTTTTGACTTCTATGGGCCTTTTATTCATAAACTTGAGCATCTCCATGGCCCGATTAAAAGTGTTATCGTCCGTTAATTCTGTTCTTAAAACTTCTACCAATGGAATGAGATGCGCCGGATTCCAAAAATGTGTGGCTATAGCCCTATGGGGATATTTTATATTCGCAGCAATACGACTCGGACTTAATCCGGAGGTATTGGTTGCCAGGACAACATCCGGACTACAAATTTCGTCTAATTTTTTAAAAAGTTCGTTCTTGAGCGAGAGTACCTCCGGAATACATTCAATGATGAAGGTAGCTCCGTTCACAAGCTCCGAAAGCGAACCTGTACCGGTAATTCTTTCAAAAATTCGAGTACACTCAGGTTCTGTTATTAAATCATTTTTTAAAAGGGTATCTAATTTTTCGCTTATGCCGGTCAGTCCCTTTTGAGTGTCATCATCATCTACACCATACAATTTTACCTGAACTCCAACCCATGCTGCATTGAGGGCAATGGAATGCCCCATGGTACCACAACCTATAATTGCCAGTTTTTCCATCTCATTTAAACCGGTCAGAATGAATCAACTACTTGAATATCAAGGTTCCGAAAAACTGAGGAAGGTGAAAATTCGGCTTTGGATTGTCTACAAAATTCCAGGTTATGTAATTTGGATTGGATGTCCTGCTTCCGGTTTTGTAAAAATTAGCTTTCCAAACAACACCGGGTGCCGGTCGAGTTACATTGGAAAATTTCGCCAACATAGACAAAGGGATTCTATATTCTATCGTCCAGGTTACCGGTTCGGTAATCTCCGGATCAACCTTTGAAGGTAGAGAGTGGGCAATTTCAATTTCCTTGATTTCACTCGCCTGAAGTTTTACAAAAGGAGTTGAAGGGTAAGGATGCTTGATATAAAAAATCAAAGGAGTGCCTCCCGCATTAATTTCAAGATTGAAATAGCTCAATGGGAGCGCAGAATCAGGAGCAAAGAAAAATTCTACGCAGGAATCACCCGACACATTGCCATTATATTCCTGGACTGTACTTTTAACAAACCGATCTTTCACCCTGAAAATTCCATAAACATGGTCATCATCGTACATCAATTTAGCTTCTACCGTTGGTTTAAACGGTGGAATAACACCCATGTAATTTTCAATTTTTATCGTTTCTATTTTTTTCCATTGAGGCTTATCCCAGTTCGCATCGATCTTTAAAGAACCTTTTAACTTGGCAACTTTATACGTTTTATCTGCAAGCGGCTTGGTTTGAGATACGAACTTAGACTTATGGGAAACAACTATATCCCTGCTTTCCATCGAGAAAAGCAGGGATATAAAGAATAAATAGGTGATGAATTTCATGTTCTGAATTTAATTATGGCCGTCTGGCACGATATTTCGCAACCTCGTTGGCTGTAATAAAACTTGAATTATTTCCGAAGCTTGACCTGACATAGGATAATATCTGCGCAATTTCGGTATCCTTCAAGTATCCGTGTGGAGGCATGGCTTCATTGTAGCCAACACCCTTTACGGTTATCGGACCTGAAAGACCGTTTAAAACTAACTCAATTAACCTTTTTCTATCTCCATTCACCCATTCAGATTCGGCAACCGGAGGAAAACGTGTTCCATCACCTTTACCATTTTGTTGGTGACAGGACGCACAGTAGGTATTGTATAATTTGGCACCCGCAGCCAATTTTCCTTTCATGAGATTATCTTTCTCGAAATCAGGGGTTTTAACGTTAGGTGAAGTTAATTTACGGGAGGCCATTCCGGCGAGCTGGGTGGCGCCGAAATTTTTCTTGTCGCCCTTAAACATCACTCTCCAAATCTTTCCTTTCTCACTATCATTCATGTAGAGTGATCCATCCGGACCCTGAGCAAGGCCCATCGGACGATATTTAGCATCAGAGGTATAAACGATGGTATCTACCCCTCCAAATCCGTCGGCAAATAGCTCCCACTCGCTTGAAAACTTACCATTGACAAAGGGAACAAAAGCTATACAATAACCTCCCTGAGGATATGGCGCACGGATGGTAGAACCATGAAATGCAATGAATGCCCCGTTTTTATAACGCTCAGGAAATTGATTTCCGGTGTAGAATAATAAATCATTTGGAGCAAAATGGCCGGGGAATCCAATAATAGGCATATTATATTTGGCTGCATCACCTTCTTTTTTACCATCACCACCATATTCAGGATTTAATAATTTTTTACCCTGCATGAAATCATAATAGTAATATGGCCATCCTGAATCTGAACCTTCGGGTACTTTAAGGAATTCTTCAGAAGGTAATAAAGCACTATGCCAAGAGGTGTAAAGATTTGACCATGTTCTGTAAAAATCATCCCGGCCATGCTGCATGGCATATAAGGAATTATCTACCTTATTCCACTCCATACCCACTATACTACGAATACCTGTTGCATACATCGTACCATCACTTTGATTCTGGTTCAATTTACTCTCGCTGAACTTCCAGACACCACCATGTTCCTTCAATTCAGGACAAGGGGTTTGACCAAGAGAGCCCGGCTGCCTGTCGGCAATTTGGCAAACATCACTTGGGGAACCAAAAGGAACATACATATTTCCCTTGTTATCAAATGCAATAGGCTTAGCAATGTGGGAATATTTTCCTCTTTTGTAGTTATCAACAACTATGGTTTCTGTTTTACCCTCAGGAACTAATTTTCCCGGAGTAAGTTTGGTTCTCAAAACCTCACCAGCGGTACTGAAATACAGATAACCCTTGTGAATACGCATTGCGGTTCCATAATTTCCTGTATCAGGATAGCTTCCGAAATACTCGATGATATCTGCCTTACCATCATTATTGTTGTCTCTTAGAGCCACACTACCACGTTGCTGGGCATCAGGCACCCTAAGTTTTACGTATATATCTCCATTCTTATTAACTGCAAGATGTCTTGCACGGCCAAGTGAATCCGCTACTACAACTGCCTCAAAATCACCGGGAAGGGCAAGGCCGCCATTATCCGGATCACCCTGAGGTAGGCCCCCTGTGCCACCAGAATTAATGAAACTAATTGTGATTATAAATGCTAAACCTAACAGCATCGCTACTTTAGTGCGCATATTAGCTCCGGATAGAATTTTGAAATTGATTTTCATTTTTATTGAATTTTGCTTAAAAAAGGGAGTCTTGAATAATTATTATGCATAATCTTGACTTTTTACTGATTTTCCAAATTAAACACGTATTATTTCTACTATAATTCAAAAATAGTACACGTATCTGATTTTACAGTCCTTTTTTATCAATTTTTATGCAATTTATTTGAAGTTATCAGGAATCATAAAGTCATATTCTTTGGGATGAAAACGGCTGATACTTTGTCCGGTAGGACGAGGTTCAGTAGGCCTGATCGATTCATACCCTTCAGCAGAATATTTTATATTTAGAAAAGGAGTCTGTTTCACTTTGCCCTCTTCCAGGGAACGTATGCCCATATCGATGATGCCACTCGTCAACAAGTTTCTTTCAATGGGTGCAACCGGACCACTATTGATGAACTTTTGAATATTCAGAGTCAGGTAACTAAAGTGGGAGTAATTAGGACCACCGGCCAGAACAAAAGCTGTTGCCACGATGCCTTTTGATGTGTTTGCTGAATATGCCCATCCGGTTTTCACGTATTTATCGAGCATCAAAATGGTACCTTTTGTGCCATCCGAATAATTTACGATGACCGCATAGGGAACCTTTACCACCTCGCGCATATTGCCAATTTCCTTATCTTTTATGGTATCACAAGCGGCATCTACCAACTTCAGTGAAATCTTACCCGAGTCCATGGCTTTCCATACATCCTCACCATTTAACCCTTCAACGCTCTTCACACCGGTCTCACCACCCGCCCTACGCTCAAGCATACATTGCAGAATTTCGGTAACATGAAAACCGTAAGCATCCAATGAGGCATAGCCAATGGCCACAGCTTCCTTAATTTTTACTCCAATAGGATGTACCAATTCCTTATCTCGCCAGCAATATGGCAAGGAAGATCCCGCCATCATGGGAACCTCTAATTCCTTGGCACGGTCATAAATCCACTTAGAATCTAACCAACTGTAAGAAAGAGCTTTATCAGTAAAAAC
>VGGW01000084.1 GCA_016868395.1 Bacteroidota bacterium
AATCCCTATGGGGATTTTGTAATGATGCTGGACGATTACATGGGACAACTGGAAAAAGTAATCCGGGAAGCAGGGATAGAAAAAAATACGATTGTCATTTTTACCAGTGATAATGGCTGCTCTCCCGAAGCTAATTTCGAGCTATTAAAGCAAAAAGGTCATAACCCTAGCTATATTTTCAGAGGGCATAAAGCTGATATTTTTGAAGGGGGCCATCGGGTTCCCTTTATAGTCAAATGGCCAAATGAAATCAGGAAAGGACTAGTTTCGGATGAAATAATTTGTTCAACAGATTTGATGGCAACCTGTGCTGACATTGTAAATTACTCTTTATCCGGCAATGAGGGCGAGGATAGCTACAGCTTATTACCTTTGTTTAAGCAAAAAAAACTGACTAAACCCTTAAGGGAAGCTACGGTGCATCATTCCATCAATGGAAATTTTGCGATTAGAAAAGGAGATTGGAAACTTATTTTAAGTCCAGGTTCGGGTGGATGGAGTTATCCGGTACCTAATAAAGATACTGAAGTCATTAAAAATCTACCTCCGGTTCAATTGTATGATTTAAAAAATGACCCGGCTGAAACCTTAAATTTGGAGGCAAGCAATAGGGAGACCGTGAAGGAATTGAAATCCTTGTTAATGAAGTACATCGCTGAGGGTCGGAGTACTCCCGGAATTCCGCAAAAAAATGATTCTATCGATTTTAAATGGAAACAAATAGATTTTATGGATTAGAATAGACCAGCCTATACTTTGGTTGAGTATCTAAAATCTAAAAAAGAACGAATACGTTTTCATCCAATCTCGAGAAGAGGGGAAAAATTGAATCAAAGGTAAACCAGATGATCAAAAATTAGTTCAAGTATTAAAGGTCTTTCATTGGATTTGAAGCCAATCTCAAATCAAGCGCTGATCTCAAAAAGCAGGCTTTGATGATCAAGAGAAATATCAGCAAAAAACAGCCCTTCTCGTATAGAAAGAAATATTACTTCCTAAGGAGAACAAAAACTGAATTTTAAAATTTTACCTGATGGATTGATAAATATTGAAATTTTGTCGCTTGGTTAAAACGATATGCCAAAGTTGATTGTAACGTGCCCGAAAGGTAGCCGCACTCGCACTTAGATAATAGCGCCACATGCGATAAAAGGTCTGATCATAATCGGCCTTAATGCTATCCCAGCCTTCTTCAAAATTTTTAAGCCATGCCATCAATGTCGGGTCATAATAAGGTCCGAAATTATGCCAGTCCTCCAAAACAAAAAGACCCTGCCAGGATTTTGAAAGTTGACTTGCTGACGGAATCACACCATTTGGAAAAATATATTTGTCTATCCATGGATCTGTAGTTTTTGAATCATGACCACCTCCAATCGTATGAATGAGTGACAAACCATCATCATTCAGACATTCAGCCGTTACTTCCATGTACTGTCTGTAATTACGATATCCCACATGCTCCATCATCCCGATGGATACAACCCTGTCAAATTTCCTATCAACATCACGATAATCCTGTAACCTGATCTCAACCGGAAGACCTTCGGTAATTTTGCGTGAATAGTTAACCTGCTGTTCAGATATCGTTATTCCGGTGACAAAAGCACCATACTTTTCGGCTGCATATTTAGCAAAGCCACCCCATCCACAGCCTATCTCAAGCACGTTCATCCCTTTTTCCAGTTTCAACTTACGGCAAATCAGGTCAAGCTTGGCCTCCTGAGCTTCCTCAAGATTATTCGCTTTTTCCCAGTAACCGCAAGAGTACACCATCCTTGAATCAAGCATATTCTCAAAAAGCGTATTAGCTATATCATAGTGTTTAAAAGCAACCTGCTTTGCCAGACTTTTGCTTTGCAGATTTTTAAATTTTGCTGCCACCGCTAAAAAAAGGAAGCCAAGATTAAAGACCGGCAATTTTTTATGTAGGCGGTGGTGAAATACTTTGAAGAAAAACTGATCCAGGGCTTTGCAATCCCACCATCCTTCCATATAAGACTCACCGAAGGCCAAACTACCTCCACTTACCACCCGTTCATAAAATTTCTGATTATGCACCTGTATATCCCAAGGCCTGTCACCGTTAACAGTAACATCAGTACCGGCAAATGCCTCCCGAAAAATTTGCTCAAGTGATCTCATGGATTTTAATCATTAGGTGCTCCCAAAAATATTAATTTATTCGGTACCTATTTAAGGCCAAACAGAGTATCTGAAGAAAGTTGAGTGCATAAGAAAATTCCGCATTATGAATACTCCATTTTAATGCATAAACTGATAAATCGGCGATGGATTATTTTAGAATAAATCACTGGTGTTCGGAAATAAAAAACTTACACAACAAACGTGAATAATTTCATAAAAAAGATTGAATTATATATCTTCGGCCTACAAATCTAACTGAGCCTGAGAAGGCGTTTTTGAATATAAAAAAGGCAAACTTTAATTAACATATTAAAGAGGTTCGATCTCAAATTAAAAACAAACATTAAAATGAAAATTACAGTTGTAGGAGCCGGTGCAGTAGGTGCAACCTGTGCTGATAACATCGCCAGAAAGGAATTGGCAGAGGAACTTATATTGTTGGATATCAGGGAAGGTTTTGCAGAAGGTAAAGCCATTGATATGATGCAAACTTCTGGTCTGCTGGGTTTTGATACTAAAATCAAAGGGGTAACTAATGATTATGCTGCAACTGCAGGATCTGAAGTTGTGGTAATCACTTCCGGATTGCCACGTAAACCGGGAATGACCCGGGAAGAACTGATCGGAACCAATGCAAATATTGTTAAAAGTGTAACCGAAAGTATTTTAAAGCACTCACCTAACACCATTATCATTGTGGTCTCTAATCCAATGGATACCATGAATTACCTGACCCTTCAAACATCAGGCCTTCCAAAAAATAAAATTCTTGGAATGGGTGGCGCATTGGATTCTGCAAGATTTAAATATTACCTGAGTGTAGAATTGGGATGTTCTCCTGCTGACTTGAACGCGGTAGTAATTGGAGGCCACGGTGATACCACCATGATTCCTTTAATCAACCATGCAAGCTGGAACAGCATTCCGGTTACGCAATTATTGTCAAAAGAGCAACAGGAAAGGGTAGTTTCCTCAACTATGGTTGGTGGCGCTACCTTAACCAAGCTGATTGGTACTTCTGCCTGGTACGCACCGGGTGCCGGAACGGCAGCCATGGTAGAAAGTATTGTTCGTGATGAGAAAAAACTAATTTCCTGCGGAGTTGCTTTAGATGGGGAGTATGGTCAGAAAGATATATCGTTGGTCGTACCGGTTATTCTCGGTAAAAACGGATGGGAAAAAATTCTCGACTTCAAACTCTCTGATTCTGAACAGGCCGAGTTTAACAAGAGTGCTGATGCAGTACGAAATATGAATCAGGTTCTCAGAGATTCTAACTTGTTATAAACACATCCATGAGGGAAATAAAAGTTCCTTTAGAATTGATAAATCTACACGACGACGGCTTCCACCTTTTGGTGGAAGTTCTTGTTTTCGGGGAATCCTATCATTTGGTCCTTGATACCGGTGCATCTAAAACAGTCTTTGATAAGAATTTTACTGAAATGCATTTGAAAGGTACTGAATTAAAAATCTCTGATCGTTTATCAACAGGATTGGGCACAAACAGCATGGAAAGTCATACTGTTATCTTACCTGTATTAAAGATAGGGAATTTAAAAATCAAAAATTTTGAAGCTGCCGTTCTCGATCTCAGCGCCATCAGCCATGCTTATTTATCTCTGAATCTCCCCCCAGTTATTGGCGTTTTAGGAGGCGATATCCTATTGAAATATCAGGCAATTATCAATTATAAAAAGCTGCATTTAAAACTATTTTATTAAATCGATTGAGCTGAACCGGTTAAAAATCATTAACTTGATGCAAATTAACCGGCATGAAATTCTTCCTATTTATTTTATTTTCGATGCTAAGCCAGGGCGTCCTTTCCCAGAACATCAGCGGAAAATGGTTAGGAAAAATCACTCAAGGTCCGGGTGGTTACAGCCAACTTTATGACTTAGAATTCAACCTTAGCCAGAAAAAAAATATTTGGGGTAATTCCTATGCCTGGATGGGTAACACGGTGAGAATACGAATTGGATTCTCAGGTAAAATGGAGGGTGACACTGTTAAACTTTATGAAAGCTTAGATTGGATCAGGGAGGATATTGTTCCGTGGGACTGGGTGGCGTGCATTAAGAAATATGAACTGGTATATCGTCAGGAATCAGGCTATGAATACCTGGAAGGAACTTGGGATGGGATTAGTAAAGATGATCCCAATGAGATATGTATTCCGGGCAGAGTCATATTATCCAGATCATTGGAAGGTCTAAATCACTTTTTAGCACTGCAAAAAGACTCCGCGGTAAATATTTTAACTTCAAAATCGGAACAAGAAGCCCCGGTTTCAATCAATTTCACTTCCACCTTTCTTGAGACTGAACCCAAAAAAGTTACAGAGATTGAAGTCCATCAAACTGCTCTTCAAATTCAATTATATGATTATCTCAAACCCGATAATGATACGGTTTCTGTTTATCTAAATCGAAAAATTCTGGCAAAAAATATTCGTATTTCAAAAAGACCTACACTTGTCCAATTCAATATTGACAATCGCTTGGAGGTTCATGAACTGATTCTATATGCTGAAAATCTGGGCCTAATCCCTCCAAACACTTCTGAATTAATTTTAATTGACGGAGAAACCAAATACAAGGTTATGATCGTAAGTGATAAACAAAAATCTGCTGCCATCTATTTAAGGTATAAACCCATTGAAACAAAGAGGAAGAATAGTAAATAATATTTCCTGATGAAATATCTTCTAATAATTAAGTTATTATTTGTCTCAACGAGTGCTTTTACCCAAGACTTTAAAGGGATATGGCTCGGGTACATGGATACTGATCTTCAACATATCAAAACCTTAAATGTAAATTACATTTTACATGTTAAGGATCAGGATAACAACATTGTCAATGGAAAGGCTTACCTGTATCGAGATAATCCCATCAGGGCGGAAGGAATTCTTGACTTTATAGGCGTAATCAATAAGGGAAATTTAAGGATTAATGAACTGAAAATACTGCTCTCCAAAATTCCAAGCGATACCTCTAGGTTTCTTTGTATTAAAGATCTGAAGTTGAAACTGACCAGGGAGAATGGTATAGAAAAGCTGAACGGTACTTTCACAGGTGCCGGGGAGAATTCCTTACCTTGTTATCCGGGCAATGTTTATCTTCAGCGTTTTACAGATGCCAGCAAGCAAAATATTCCTCAAAATTACCTTAGCAGTATTCTAATGGATGCACGGGACCCAAATGTCTTCCTGCAAACTAAACTTGCCAGACCAATTGTAATTGAAATTACTGAAAATATAGTCCGACTTGAAATTAAAGATTATTTAAAGGAGGACGGTGACATCGTCTCGGTTTACCATAACCGAAGGCCATTCATTAGAAATCAACTCATCGCGAATAAGCCCTCGAACCATACCCTCCGATTAAACAGAAACCAGGAATTACATGAAATTATCCTTTTCGCTGAAAATTTGGGGAAAATTCCACCAAATACTTCTAATCTGAGGATTTATGATGGTGTTAAAGAACATCAGGTATTGATCAGGTCGAGTACGGAAGTAAGTGCTGTTGTCTATTTACGGTATGCTCCTGAAACAAAAAATCCTCCACAATAAGTGAAGAGCTCTGTTCTTGCCGTGTGACAAGACCAATTAATTAAGTATCAATTCGAGCGTATTTGGCATTTTTTTCAATAAAATCTCTACGTGGTGAAACTTCATCTCCCATCAACATAGAGAATATATGATCACATTCAGCTGCATTTTCAATGGTAACTTTTCTGAGCGTACGCGTCTCAGGATTTAAGGTGGTATCCCATAATTGTTCAGCATTCATCTCTCCTAAACCTTTGTATCGTTGAATATTGACACTATCTTCTTTACCTGCACCTTTTAGTGCCTGAACCGCTGCATCACGCTGTTCATCATTCCAGGCATATTGAAACTCTTTTCCCTTCTTAACAAGATAAAGCGGTGGAGCTGCAATATAGATGTAACCAAACTCAATCAAAGCCTTCATGTAGCGGAAGAAGAAAGTCAGAATCAGGGTAGTGATGTGAGACCCATCTACATCAGCATCTGTCATAATAATAATCCGGTGATAACGAAGTTTTTCCATGTTTAAAGCTTTTGCATCCTCGGCTGTACCGATACTGACACCCATGGCAGTAAACATATTCTTGATCTCATCGTTCTCATATATCTTATGCTCCATTGCTTTCTCAACATTGAGAATTTTACCTTTCAAGGGCAGAATAGCTTGGAAATTGCGATCTCGCCCTTGCTTGGCCGTTCCACCGGCAGAATCTCCCTCCACTAGATAAAGTTCACATAAAGCAGGATCATTATTTGCACAATCGGCAAGCTTTCCTGGTAAGCCCGAACCTCCCATCACCGTTTTCCTTTGAACCATTTCACGGGCTTTGCGAGCAGCGGCTCTTGCTGTTGCAGCTAAAATCACCTTGTTAACAATCATTTTAGCTTCACGAGGATTTTCTTCAAGGTAATCACCTAAAATTTCGCCAACTGCAATATCAACAGCGCCCATCACCTCATTATTACCAAGCTTAGTTTTGGTTTGTCCCTCAAACTGAGGTTCCTGAACTTTGACTGAAATTACAGCAGTTAATCCCTCACGAAAATCATCTCCGGTAATTTCAACTTTCATGTTTTTAAGCATACCGGATTTCTCAGCATAAGCCTTCAAAGTGCGGGTTAAGCCTCTTCGGAAACCGGCTACATGCGTACCACCCTCATGCGTGTTTATATTGTTCACATAGGAATGAACATTTTCAGTGTAAGTGTCATTATATTGAAGTGCGAGTTCTACCGGAATCCCTTGTTTAACTCCTTCCACATAGATAGGTTCAGGAATGATGGAGGTACGCATTCCATCCAAGTACTTAACAAATTCTTTTAAACCACCTTCAGAGTAAAAATCTTCCTTCAGTAAAGATCCATCATCGCTGGTTTCCCGCTCGTCAACAAGCGATAAACGTATCCCTTTGTTCAGATAAGCCAATTCTCTTAAACGGGCGGCCAGTGTATCAAATTTATATTCAGTGGTAAGGGTAAAAATATCCGGATCTGGCTGAAAAGTTACTATAGTTCCGGTACGGTCACTCTCTCCGATAACTTTAACATCAAAAAGAGGCTTTCCACATTCGTATTCCTGAGTAAACACTTTCCCCTCACGGTGAACGACTACTTTCAGGTGATTTGAGAGTGCATTTACACAGCTGACCCCTACCCCATGTAAACCCCCGGAAACCTTGTAGGTATCCTTATCAAATTTACCACCAGCATGTAGTACAGTCATTACCACTTCCAATGCCGACTTCTTTTCTTTAGTATGCATGGCGGTAGGAATACCACGCCCGTTATCTTGAACTGTTATTGAGTTGCCTTTGTGTATGGTTACTTGTATATCCGTACAATAACCTGCCAGGGCCTCATCAATTGAATTGTCTACTACTTCGTAAACAAGATGGTGAAGGCCTTTAAATCCCGTATCACCAATATACATGGATGGTCGTTTTCTAACCGCCTCGAGACCTTCTAATACTTGTATATTATCCGCTGAATAGTTCGATTTATCTTCTGTTTCTTCGCTCATATAGGTTTATTACAACAATTCTCAAAAATAACCAATTTAGATGGACTTTGCTACATTGTGGATAAATTATACAAGTGAATAAATACTGGTTTTCTTCAGAAATTTAATGGTTGAGAAAATGGTATGAAAGTTTATATTTGTTTAAATTTTTATAGAAATTATGAAGAAATTAATATCCACCATGAGTAAAATATCGGTCCTGGTAGCAATAGCAGCATTCCTGGTATCTTGTAACAAGGAAAAAGGCAAAGCCAATGGAAATGAAGCTGCAAGCTCAACAGGAAATTCCGAAGCTATAGTTTATGTCAATTCAGATTCACTACTGAATAATTACGATTATTATAAGGCTGTTAGAGATAAATTTCAGGAAAAATCTAAAAAGGCACAGGCTGATTTGACAGCAAAAGGAACAGCTTTTCAACGCGAAGTAGCTGCTTATCAACAAGGGGCAGCAAATTTAAGTGCTGAGCAAAGAGCTAATACGGAAGAACGCTTGGCAAGAAAGCAGCAAGAACTTGCTACCTACAACCAAAATGCAGGCAACGCCCTGGCCAATGAAGAAGCCGCAGAAAATGAAAAGCTTTACAATAAGGTTGCCGACTACTTGAAAGGCTATGCCAAATCAAAAGGATATAAGTTTGTGCTTACCTATTCCAAATCAAATCCAGCAGTCTTGTTTGCTGATGAGAGTTTGGATGTTACCAAGGCAGTTGTTGATGGCTTAAACACTGAATATAAAAAAGAGAAAAAATAAAGGCCAAAATAATAAGCCTTACTTTCAGAAACCCCGGCCAATGCTCGGGGTTTTTTTGTATTCAATATTTAAGACTAATCGCTATCAGAAGCCAGTAAACAAACTTATCAAAATGAGAACTATCTTAACAATTAATTAAGATCGATCGTGCATTTTGCCGGAACCTGATTATTCTACCATTCTTTTGGAAAGCAGGGTCTGTTGCTGCCGGTCCCGTGTTCTGACCTATTTTTTGCAGGAAATTAAATCGGTATTATGAGATTCAGGATAGCAAACAAGATAGAGCTGCCACCTTGGTTTGTTTCACAGGGCCTGGGGTTCTGTTACCGGACTGCCCCCTCCCGATGAAAAACAGCAGCAGGTAAACTAAACCTTGCCGAAGGAGGTATCATCTAGCTAGGGATCATCTGAAAAAAGGTAGCATTTCTTGCCGGAAATACTCCGGAGGAAAGGACTGAACCAAGCGATTACATGCAGGCCTTGCTTTCAAAAATCAAATCATAGGCCTCCGGAGCATCATGAAATCCATTAAAAGGGTTTTTTTTATCTTCCTTAAAGCGAAATCCGTTTAAATTAAAGAGCATCAGCGTTTGGCTTTCTATTGAGAGCTTAAAAAAAATCCTGAAAATCTTTCGCTGCTCTTGTGATTGAAGAAGGTCCATTCAAAGCAAAAACTATTATTAAATTGCCTCAGTAACATGATCCGAACGCGCATACCAAGACTCTATTCAACAGAAAAGTATCTAAAAAAAATAAAATTTTTATAAAAACAGGTCAATACTATAAACCAGTATCAGAAAAAGTAATGAGAATTAATCCTCCATTATTTTTTCTTGTATTCACTCGCCAATAACATCATTTCAGATACAGAATTGGAAAATCGGAAGCCATTCAAGCGCCCTTATAAGCACAGCAATTGGTCTGCCTATTTTCTAATGTCCATTTTCGATGCTCAACTAATTATCAAACCAACCCTCCTGCAAATCACCAATATCTCTTCTATCTTTTTTTGTAGGTCGGCCGGTGCCTTTATCTCTACTTAAGTGAGTATTATAAAATTGAGATTTGTAGGCATAAGTTTTCTCAAACGGAGTAAGATCTTTATAAAAATTAATAGCAGTTTTTGCATCAACTCTTTTTCCCAAAAGTTGGGTTACCTCGATAATTTTCTTGTCACTACCTTTCTGAAGGGTGTAGACATCGCCAAGCTTAACAAGATGTGAAGCTTTAAGATTATTTCCCTCAAGCTTTACCCTTCCAGCTTTACAAGCTTCCGTGGCGATACTTCTGGTTTTAAACGCACGTATGGCCCATAAATACTTGTCGATACGTAGTTTTTCTGATTCCTGCATCCATCAAAATTAATCAAGAAATGATGAAATCATTGAAAAATTGACAGAAAAATCGTTTAATTTGCTCAAAATTAAAGTATGGTGACCGAATATAAAAAACTAATAGAAAGTGCTTGGGAAGATCGTAATCTCATCAATTTCAAAGAATATAGAAATGCCATTGAAAGTGTGATTCAGCATCTGGATAGTGGTGAAATTAGGGTTGCCGAGCAAATTGGTGATCGTTGGCATGTAAACAACTGGGTTAAAAAAGCCGTTATTCTTTACTTCCCAATTCGTGAGATGAAGGAAATCGAAATAGGGCCATTTGTCTTCCACGATAAAATGAAGCTAAAAACCGATTACAAAGAAACCGGGGTTAGAGTAGTTCCTCATGCCATTGCCAGATATGGTGCTTACCTTGCAAAGGGTGTAATATTAATGCCTTCTTATGTTAATATCGGGGCTTATGTTGATGAAGGCACCATGGTTGATACCTGGGCTACGGTTGGCTCCTGCGCACAAATTGGCAAACATGTTCACCTCAGTGGCGGAGTTGGAATCGGTGGCGTTTTGGAGCCTGTTCAGGCAGCACCGGTGATTATTGAGGATAATTGTTTCATTGGTTCCAGAGCCATTGTTGTGGAAGGTGTTCACGTTCAGAAAGAAGCGGTGCTGGGTGCAAATGTGGTACTGACTGCATCCACTAAAATCATTGATGTTACTGGTGATGAGCCTGTTGAATACAAACGATTTGTTCCCGCCAGATCGGTCGTCATTCCCGGATCCTATACCAAGAAATTTCCTGCTGGTGAATATCAGGTGTCATGTGCCTTGATTATCGGACAACGTAAAGAATCTACAGATAAAAAAACCTCTCTTAATGATGCATTGAGGGAGAATAATGTGGCGGTTTAACTCTGACATTCAGGCTTATAAATAATAAAAAGGATGATTTTAGTTCATCCTTTTTTAGTTTTGAAACAAAAACATGAAAATCGGATTCGATGGTAAGCGTATAACCCAAAACTTTACCGGCTTAGGCAACTACAGCAGGTATATTCTTAAAATTTTGGCGGAGAACCATCCCGAAAATGAGTATAAGGTTTATACTTCCCAAGTCCCTGCTGCATCCGAAAACCTTCAACAATTTCATGCCATTGAATTCAAACACCCAAAAAAACAACTTTCAAAAAGCTATTGGAGAAGTTTCGGCCTTGTTCAAGCATTAAAACATGAGAATATAGAATTGTATCATGGTTTGAGTAATGAAATACCTTTCGGACTAGGGAAGAGGAATATTCCTTCGGTTGTAAGCATCCACGATCTTATTTTTTATCGCTATCCACAATATTATCCCTGGATAGACAGAAAAATTTATGAATACAAAATACGATATGCGGCTGATCATGCCGATAAAATTATAGCTGTCAGCCAAAATACGAAATCAGATCTGATGAATTTTTTTGGGGTGGATGAAGCTCGAATTGAAGTAATTTACCAGAATTGCGATTCATCCTTCAGGATTAAAATAACGGATTCGGAAAAGAAGAGGTTAAGCACTTTATATAATTTGCCTGAAAATTACCTGTTAAATGTTGGAACCATAGAAACAAGAAAAAATTCCTTATTAGCTGTAAAAGCCATCCGCGACCTTGATCCTGATATTCATTTGGTAATTATTGGAAAAGATACACCCTATGCCGAAAAAGTCAGAGATTATGCCAAGAAGAATGATCTGAATAAAAGAATTCACTTTTTAAAAAATGTTTCATTTAAGGATCTCCCCGGAATCTATCAGATGGCAAAAATATTCTTATACCCATCAGAATATGAAGGGTTTGGAATACCAATTCTAGAGGCATTGAGTTCCGGGCTTCCGGTCATCGCCGCCAGAGGTTCATGCCTCGAAGAAGCAGGAGGAGTAGGAAGTATTTATATTGATCCGAAAAATAGTGGGGAGCTCGGGAAAGAAATTGAAAACCTGCTAAATGATCCTGAACAAAAACAAAATATGATCAGTGCCGGCTATGAACACCTCGAAAAATTTTCAGATAAAAAAATCGCCGATCAACTTATTCAACTATACCAAAACCTTATAAAATGTTAAGAGAGGAAGTAAATAAAGCTTTTGAAGTTTTAAAAAATGGGGGCTTAATTCTCTATCCGACTGATACTATTTGGGGGATAGGTTGTGATGCGACGAATTCAGAAGCCGTAGATCGGGTA
>VGGW01000085.1 GCA_016868395.1 Bacteroidota bacterium
ATAAGCGGCTAGACGTCTATTGTTCTCTTTACCATCAGGTAAATTTCTAGTGTTCAGATTCTCATGAGCGATTGGTGAGAACAAAACCAAACGTGGCGCAGACTTACTATCATACTTTTGTTTCCGTGAATAGTCTATAAAAGCAACTAATTGCTTTTTAAACTCTTCTGGCTTGTCTTCAAACGATTCATTATACCCAAAAAAGGCGAAAATAACGTTAGCCCCAACATTTGTTAAATGCATATCGCTATCTCCAAAGCCTTCATGTGAGCGTGGACGATAGTGTACCTGATCACCGGTATAACCCAGCTCTCGGAAAACTAATTTTCCACCAAGATAAACAGATTGTACATAGGTCTCCAGCCAGCCATCATGCTGCATACGATCAGCAAGCCCATTACCAATTATCGCTATTCTATCTCCAGGCCTAAGTTCAAACTTTGGACTTTGGGTCCAACTCACCAAAAATATAATCAAAGGGATCAAGAGAGCCGGAACAACCAGTTTAAAGACATTTTTGCCATTAAGAAAAGTAGGTTGTACCAATAATTTCCTTAGTTCTTTGAATTGATTCATCGTTTATCTATTAAATCTGTATTTAATTGAGCAAGACTTCTGCTTTATTTAGTGCATCTCTACTGAGCATGAACCCAAACCTGATCTCAGAAAATTAAACTGAACATTTGGATGATCTGCAAGTACAGACATTGGAACAGATACGTCAGGAATATTATTTGAAATCATATAGGTAGTTAATCTTTGTCCGAAAGGATTATCATGAGCACCTGCATGCCAAATAGAAACTTTTTCAGCCTGCCAGGTTTCCTTTGGTCCGACGGAAACTGCCTGTGTTGGAATGGTAGGAGCATTACCTCCGCAATGTAACCTTGAGTTCTGCGCAATAGTTATTGGATGCAGGTCAAGTACCCGAGTTGTCAATTGCTTGTATTCTTCAACTGTAGGCGGATTATCAATATATTTCCCCTCACGTTTAGGTGGTTCATTAAATGCCCAATGCTTCACATCTCCCTGACCACCTTGCATGATTGCACATTTAGCTTTTGTCCAGCTGTTGATGTAATCAGTGGTATCTGCCTTGGCAAAGTGCACATTCTCATCAGGCATCACTAAATCTTTACGGATTCTGTTTAAACATAAGGTTTTAAAGGCTCTTTTAAATGATAAAGGATGATCTTCTGAAACTTCTTTACCATCAATCACCCACTCATCCATACACCAGAAATGAGCATTTTTAAGAGACAAACCCATCTCATTAACGATCATGGCAACCAAAGGTAATTGTTCAGTTGGCCCAATTGGACCACAAATACCTACAGGATTAGAAGCCGTAGCTGATTTCCATGAACTTATGAACTCAAGCGCTTCTGCCAAATAAAACTCTTCCACTGTATCATAAAAAACTACCTTAAAGCCCGGTCTTGACATAGCAATCATCTCCTCAGGAGTTAAAGCAGCAATTTTATCAGTTACTTTCTGACCTAAATCCAAGGTGGTATAATCCCACCAATCTGGAGCTATTGAACTTTTCTTACGCATAATGTTATTTTAAAATTGTTAACGATTTTATTGTTTATTTTTTTATTCAAACTTATAATCCTCATTGGTTAAATAACAAGCCCCTAATTCCCTGAGAGGATCAAATCCATCTTCAGAGAAACCAAAATGCAGATGTCTCCTCCAACCCTCTGCATGTTCAAAGCGATTAGACATTTTCCCCACAGTTAAGGAAAAATTCTCCATGGCTTGGATGTAGGAATTCATTTTCTGACTGTCTTCCAACCAATTCTGTTGACTTTTATGGGCCTCCAGAGCTTCCCGTTTTGTAGTGTGGGCAGCGCCGGTATCTATAAAAATCTCAGGAATGACCTTCTTCCGCAAGGGGTCCAGCAGTGAATGAGGCAAGGCATGATAAACCGCACAGTTGTAATTATTAACTGCAGCATAATCCGCAGAAAAATTTGGAACCCCACGAATAAAAGCAGCAGTCACAGCCAGACGACTAGTATTCATATGATCTTCCATATAATCGGAAGGTGAATGTGTTAAAATCACAGAGGGCTTAATCATTCGGATAATTCCTGTTAACTTTCGGAGCAATTCAAGATCATAGAAAATCTCAAAATCATTGCAGATTGGATGATGAAATTGAGCACCCAAAATATGGGCAGCGTTTTGAGCTTCCTTCAATCGAATTGCTGTAGTGGTTAAGGAATCGGTCTCTATACTACCGCAATTTCCTGTCGAAAGGTTCATATAATGAATCTCGTAACCCTGATCTTTTAGCAAGACCAAGGTTCCGGCCATCATGAATTCGATATCGTCAGGGTGTGCGGCAACTGCCAGCGCTGTCTTCTTCATGGAGTCCTTACAAATATTATTATAATCTTACGGGTTTGCCGGTCGCTGCTGATCTATCTGCAGCGAAAATGATTTCATGAGTTTTAATTCCATCACTTAAACTTGTCAATGGCATATCAACTCCCTCCAGCAGACATTCAAAGAATTTATCAAACTGCGCCTGATAAGGATGATCTGCCACATCCCCTGTATCGAGCATCTTCATGGCCAATGAACTCCATAAATGATGATCCGTACCGAGTTTCTCGGAGTGAAACTTATCATCTAAAAGACTACCTTCACTACCAAAAAGATGAGTATGGAAATAGTAAGGCTGAATACAATCAATGATGGCTGAAGATTTACCAACCCTTCCATCCCTAAACTTAAAAATACTCACCCTGCTGGTTGTATACTCATAAGCCTGAAAAATAGGATTTTTAGATTTTGTTTCATAGCTGGTTACTTCTTCAATATCCGTTCCCATGAACAATAGCATCGCATCCAATGCATGACAACCGGCAGTAAGAATAGAACTTCCACCTTTAGCCTTTTTTATGTTCCAGTGATATTGACCATACCACGGACCGATTCCATGAAGATAATCGACCTCGGCATAGTGAATATCTCCGATTAAACCGGTATCCACCAGTGCCTTGGTAACTAAAAATTGATTAGAATAACGGCACTCGAAACAAACACAAACCTTCACGCCGGCTTTTTTTACTTCAGAATCAATCAATAAACAATCCTCCCATGAAAGTGCCATTGGTTTTTCAAGGATGATATGTTTACCTGCTCTTGCCGCAGCGACAGCCTGTTCAGCATGCTGATCAGAATAACTGGTAATTGACACCGCATCAATGCTCTTATCCGATAGCATGGCGTTTAAATCAGTATAGGTTTTGATCGGAGAGCCCCATTTTTCACTTTCAGCTGCATCATCATGTGGACGTGAAGAATAAATAGCTGTAACTTGGGCATTCGGACTGTTATTGATAGCCGTAATATGTGCAGTAGCAACCCAGCTATACCCAATTATTCCTACATTGTACTTTTTCATAAATGTTTAATGTTTAAAAATTAGAAATTGTTATTTTATTTTGATTTGTTAATGGCAATGAAAATTTATTTGTGATTAATTAGCTTTTACAATCACGCTAGCCAAGCTTACCGGTACACCTCCAAGTCTCTTACTTTCATCTGCCGCCTCCATGAAAGCATAAATCTCAAGTGTTTCAGCAAGATCAACAGGTGATTTCAGAGTTCTAAAAAATTCGGCGACCGGCACCAATAATCTTCTGTATCCCTCAAAAGTTCCAATGGTCGCAATCCCTTTTTCACCAAAGGCGGTACCTCCGTAACCTCTTGAACCTGCTCTTAATCCTCTGAATACGCCGATTCTTCCATCCTCCCAGGTTCCAACAATGACATCAGCATCCTGAGTAGATGTACGGGTTACCTGTTGGCAACCTACACCTCCCATTATGGTGTAGAGCGATTCGACACCATGGATACCATACCAAAACATATCGGTATGAGCAGCCTGCAAGGAGGCTGGGCTATAGGCCTCTGCGCCGAGTACTTTACCCACTTTTCCATTTCGAACTTCCTGAGCTCCACTGACATAACGTAATGATGAGGACGAAAAAATAGGTATATTATATTTTTTCGCAGCATTTAATATTTCAATAACCTGCTTTAAATTTGCTCCAATTGGCTTATCAATAAATACCGGTTTCCCAGCTTTAAAAACAGGCAATAATTGTTCCATATGTGGTCTGCCGTCATTAGTTTCCAGCATCACAACGTCCGACATAGCAAGCATCTTTTCTACAGAATCAACGAGCTCTATATTCCGTGTTTTGGCCTTTGCTGCCCAATCTGCAAGCATCTCTGCTTTGAATTCTACATCAGGATTACCTTTTGGATGATAAATAGCGACTACCCTGAAACCACTGATATCGGCGTCAACTACTTCTGCATTTAGCATTTCAGAAAATGCCTCAGTATGAACCGATAATCCTATAATGCCAACTCTTATCTTTTTTTGAGAAGAATCACTTGCAAATAACATTTGAGACATACTGCTCATTCCAATACCAATACCAGCTAAAGTGGTTGTTTTGAGGAAATCACGTCGTTGAATGATTTTTTTCATTTTAAATATTTCAGGCTAAATCAAATTTCACTTTCTTATACAAATTAATCAGATACTCTTATTTACAATCATGATACTTTTTTCTATAAATTTATTGAATCAGACGATTGCACTTTTTATTACAAATAAATATAATACTAATTAACATAAATGAATTATGCAATTTCAGTATTTTGGATTGGATAATCTCATAATGATTTTAGTTTTGACATGTTGTAGAAAGCATGTGAAATCTTACGAGTTGCGGGTTTTATAACCGCTTTTATCCTGACCAGGTGATGAGGATGCTAACATCCCAAATAGCAGATTATTGTTGTTAATCCAATAGTGGTTTACCTTCAGAAATAATAGTCAGTTGCACACGGGGTTTAACTCCAATTCCAGGTTCAGCGCCAAATGATACCTGATTTTCACCTGATCTCAATGTCGGGATCTTACCTTGAATCTGAACTTCTTTGATGAATTCGCCTTTGGGTCCGTAAAGTTTACAATCTGTTGCCGACTTAAATTCCAGATACATGCCCGACTCCATGCTAACCGGGAATATGATTTTTTCATTACCAATCATAATTGAAGGATTGACAATCGTACTTGAAACAATAGGCAGAGCTTTCACCGGACCGATCAGCGTTTCAACCTTCTTACCATCAGGCAGATTATTATACCATATTTGAAGTTTATCTATTTTATCAAATGCCACTTCATGACGATATGAATCATACACATAGAAGCTGGCACTTGAATAAGGGGCCGGCCAAACATAATTACTAAATTCGGAAGATTCAATTTCTACAAGTTCAAAATACTTCCAGCCTGTAAAATCAATTTTTATAAAATGATCACCGCGGGCACCATGTGAAATATGATGTGGACTTTCAAGTCTCAGGTTTAAAAGCTGTCCATTACCATCCCCTTTAACCCAAACACCTAAGGCTTTATTATTTTTGAGATCCAGGATTGGCTCGAATTTCTTTTGCATATTAATCCAAGATGCATCCCTTGCTACTGCTCCTGAGTTTTGAGCAGTAAAAGAAACGGCCGACTCTCCTGCAAGTGTCTTCTCCAAAGCTGGCTTTAAACCCCCGCTTACACCCTTTGCTGTGGAGTCCTGATAAAAACTGGATATGACTGAGAAATCAGACAATATTAGATTTTCTGGATCATTGTACGAATTGACAGAAATGAGTGGCTCGATTCTCAACTGCAAAGGCTGCGCTTCAAATTCATTATTCACCTTCCAGCTTGCTGAAGGATGGTCAAGACCTGAAACCTTGTGTTTCTGATAAGCCATTGGTTTGAATTTCCAGACTCCATCGGGCGCCTGAAATAAGGAAAAATCCTTTCCAGGAACCCTTAACTGCTGCTTAATGCTCTCACTAAAATAATTCTTATGACGTAAATCCTCATATTGTTTGATCATTGCATTGAGTCTCCTGAAAGCCGGATTTTCATCCAGTGCTTTCTCATCAAAACCACCCAGCATAGCCAAACCGGCATTATTTCCAATCATTTTGCTGCCCAGGTATTCAATATCATCTGAGAAAGTTGGTTCAACCTGAGGTGGATTCCAGGTCTGGTGTGCCCACCAGCCTAATTGTAAGGGAAGTAAAAGCCCTCCATTTTCTGCGGGTGCAATTTTATTAATCTGAGCTACCGTTCCCCGCCACAGACCATGCTCATACTCATCCGATTTAATTGAAGAAGAATGGATGTCAATAAAACGTTTATAGCCTCTGGTAGGTCGGTCCCATGCCTGCCATCTGGAACGATAGTGCCACCAGTGGTGAATCATGGAACTCATCTCCATACCAACGGGACGTTTTAAATTTTTTGCAACCTCGAAAACAAATCTACCTCCGTAATACCAGAAATTTTCTGGCCCGGCAAGAATATCACTTCCATCAATCGCATCAAAATAAATCCCATCAAAGTTGGCCTGATCTATAATATCAGCTGTTCTTTTGGCGATTTCATTAAATAATGGCGTTTCAACTCCCGGAGCAAACCTGCCGAACATTTCTCTTAAATGAAATGCCTTTTCATTTGCTGAGTGAGCTGAAACTTTTGTGCCGTTGGCCCCGCGCTTGAGTCCGGTGAATTTAAATGGTGCCTCTTTCGTTGTACCCTCAAATTCAATTAGCTCCTGTCCGATTCGGATAGTTCGGCTATTTCGGACAAAAAATCCGGTAATCAATGAAATATCTGCCGTGGATTCCTTTACCTCAAGTTCAGTATCTGAAGCGCCAATGGATTTAGTGATAGTAAAAGCGTTGAAATAAGCCAGATCCTCACGAGGGACAGGTGTTACATAGGTAGAATTCTTATCAATGAAAAAAGCATAATTGTGAAAAATTGAAGAGATACCGGCATCATGAAGTCTTTTGTTAATTCGTTTAAAGCTCTCCCATCCATCGGGCCATTTTTCAGGGTCAAGCACAAAATCCCCAAATCTGAAAAATTTTCCTCCACCATGATTATCAATCTGAGTAAAGCCAAGGCTTTTACACATTTTGATCCATTCATCCACATTATCTTCAATAAGCGTCCCAAAATTCATCAGATATGACCCGTAACCTTCCTTAGATTGCTGTGCCCAGGCGCCACCGGCATTGGAATGAGGAATATCCTTGGTATTAATCATCACATCCCGAATCAGAGGAATCATTTCTTTTTGAGGAACTCCCAAAACTGCAACTTTCCCCCCTTTAATTCCAAAACGATCATATACAGTCGCCTTCAAATGAGATTGTAAAGCAGGAAGTGCAAAGACATGTGTCTGAAGATTCAGGGATAGCACACAAGCTGCGAATGGTTCATAAGGCATTCCCTCAAGCTTTAGTGGAATATTTATAAAGGTCAATGACTCTGCTGAACCACTCATCTGCACAACTTCAAGTCTGAAACGATCCTTTGCAATATCCAAAAACAGTATAGCAGTCAGACCTGTATTTTTAAACTCAAGCTTTAAAAGATTCCCATTTAGAATTACAGAACTAACAGGATATTCAAGACCATTTTTCTTTAATGATGCAAAAAAGGAAGCTGATTTTTTATCGAGATAATCTATTTTACTAACCTTATCTATAAAGCGCAGATTCTTTCCGTTTTCATCAATTGCGTATTCAATTTTGTCATTTTGAATTACTATCTCAGCGGCAAAAACGGGACAGGCAGATTTTAAAAAAAATACCAGTAAAGCGATCAGAACTATTTTGAGAAAGGAATTCGCCATTTGCAGATACTCTGAACGTAAATTCCTGAGATAGGAATACAGAATCTTTGATTTTGTATTCAGTAAGATGGCTGCAACCATAATAATTATTATAAAACGTGTTAGTTGTCAATAATTAATCTGCCGATTTCTGGCAATCACCTTCCATGTATCGCTTGCTTCTCCATTACTAATAATTACTGCACGGTCATAAAGTGCTACTGTAGGGCATATATGTATCGGGAGGGCATATAAAATATCTCCAACCTTAAAATTATGATCCTTGCTTACCTCCACTATAAGGTGCTCTTCGCTCTGACCAATCGGCTTCAGCTCAGGATGATCCAAAAAGTATACCCGCTTCTGCAGATCATTTTCTGAAGCAATCGATTTATGCCCAAGGTCAATACATAATTTGTCTTCGGCAGGGATTGAAATCACCCTTGTCAAGACAAGTGCCGCATACTCAAATTCTTGCTCAGGCAGTGCATCATGATAACCTTTATCCCAAAAAATGAAAGTTCCGGGACAACATTCTGTATGCTTTTTGGATGAGTGAATAGCAAAGGTTGGGGTTCCTCCTGCAACCAGTAGTGGTAAAGGATAACCTTCAGATTGGATTTGATTACGAAGTTCTTCAGCTTCTTTAAAGTCTATTTCAGAATTTGCAATACGATCTGCAAGATCATAATCCCGTCTGTGACCATCATAGGCATGAAAACCTTTGAACTCTATGCCGGGAAGATTTTGTAATTCTTTAAATAAATTATAAGCCTTCGCAGGTTTTATACCCGTTCGGTTCATTCCCACATTCAGGTCAATGAGCACCGGGATGCTGATTTCGGCGAGCAATGCTGATTCATAAAAAATCCTGGCAGACTCAATATTATCAACCAAACATGAGTACTTTGTTGCAGGGTAAGCATCAATCAGCTTCAAAAGACGAAGAAATTTGGGTTTTACCGACTGATAGGCTAATATCACATCTTCAGCACCTGCCATGCCCAGCATTTCTGCTTCGGCGATGCTTGCAGCCTTAAACTTTTGAATGCCAGAATCCCTCATCATTTTACAGACCTCAAGCATTTTATTCGTCTTGACATGTGGCCGGAGTTGTGAGGGATTGTCAACCATGGTCAAAACCTTGCGTATATTATGTTCTACCCTATCCTTGTAGACTACAAGTGCCGGAGAATCAATAAGTTTTACATTTTTAATTTCAAACCAATTCATTGGAAGATTATTATTTCAGGCCCAGGCCTTTCTCAGGAAGCGCAACCAGTTTTTATAAAATATATTTTCTATATCTTCCATTGAATAACCCCTTCTTTTCAACATTCCGTTTAGCTTTTGTAGATCAGAAATATCTTCGAGATCATACGGTGATTGCTCCTTACCATAAGCCCCATCAAGATCACTGCCAATAGCGACATTCAAACTATTCCCTGCGAGCTGACAGATATGATCATAATGATCAACGATTAACTCAAGATGCACATTCCTTTCTTTGGGATCATCTTTACCTCGTACCCAATTATCAGTCAGCATCCAGGTATCAAAAACCCCACCGATCACGGCCTCCCTTTCTATCAGAACTTTAATCTGGTCGTCCGTTAACTGCCTTTGGTGATTAACCAATGTTCGGCAATTATGATGGCTCGCCCACATTGGCCCTTTGAAAATAGAGCATGCTTCATCAAAGCCTTTATCTGTAAGATGAGTGACATCCAAAATCATACTTAAACGATCCATTTCGGTAAGCAGTTCCTTACCTGCGGCTGTTAGTCCTTCGGTTCTGCCGGTACCCGCAGCATACCTTCCGGGGCCGTAATGCGCAGGTCCGCAAGCCCGAAGTCCGTAAGCATAGGCCTTTTCGAGGTAGGAAATATTGACCAATGAATCAGCACCTTCAAGACTAAGAATATATCCCACCGGTTTCCTGGAATCAGGAATGGATTGATCAAACCATAGGGCAAGGTGAGCTTCCAGCTGAGACAGATTGGTAATCTGCACCATTTCACCCTGTTCCTCCATGGCACGGTACCAGGCTAACTGGGCTTGTGAAATTCCCCAGGCAATTTCAGGGGAATTCCAGCCGGGAATTAAGCTGCCTCGCTCCACGAAACGGGCGATTTGTGTTGCCACAACAAGGCCAATCTTGCCCTTTCGCAATTCGGGTAAAGCCACGGTTCCAAGACCCCGATCAAGTTTATCCGTCATCCCTTGTTCCAGGTCCCTGATCTCATACACCGATTTTTTAAGATCCCGGTTCCATTCAATCGCATTCATCGACAAATCGAGATGGCAATCAAAAATAAATATGGATTCTTCAGCCATTTTGGTAAGAACTACTATTTAGTACCTTGACGAAATGCAATAGCATCAATTTCAACTTTGATGCCATGCCCTAAACCAGATTGTACCGTGGTACGTGCCGGTTTAACTTTGGTAAAATACGTCGCATAAACCGCATTATAGCGATCAAAATCTTTGATATCACTCAAATGAACGGTACATTTCACAATATCGTCAAGAGTAAAGCCTGCAGCCTCACAGATGCGTTTAAC
Source organism: Bacteroidota bacterium (assembly GCA_016868395.1). Lineage (GTDB taxonomy): Bacteria > Bacteroidota > Bacteroidia > Sphingobacteriales > Sphingobacteriaceae > Daejeonella. The sequence goes on from VGGW01000085.1 coordinate 10,298, forward strand.
ATTATGAATTGTTAGATGTGTTTCTTCTTCAATGGTTCCTAAAACGAAAGTGCTCGTGGTGAAATCTACTGCAGCCTGCCCACTGACAAACAGCCAGTCGCCGGCAACCAAAACTCCTGCTGAATAAGCTCCGGTTGTAAAACTTTTATCTGCCTTGTCCGGATGTTGTATTTCTAATTTTTCCATTTTTTTTAATTTATAGTTCTAAATATTATGTTAATTGAATGTTACTGAACCAAAAAATTCGGGCCGGTGATAATCAGGTTCTGGAGTTTGGATTTCGTTCCAAACCACAAAATGAGGTTCCGGAAGATCATCGCCGCATTTATAAAAATTTGCTCTACAGGTTTTCCCTTTTAGGGATTCTAACTGATGGTACTGGAAAGCGCTGAATGGTATGGCCAAAGTCAGTTCCCATCCAATACTCGAATTTTTACTGTTTGCCGGCTTGATCGAGCTTCGGAAAGCAATCGATTTAATGACCTCATCAGTTGCCTTCATCCGATTAGCTCTTCCTGCCCCAAAGCCAAGCAGGCAGGTTCCGGCGCAATTAAACTCGAAATTATAGTATTCCTTATCATCACCTAATGAAACGAAAAACTCGACACAACTGTCTTTATAAACCGGATCATTAGGCTCCGAGTAAATGGCTTTGACATGTTTCTCCTCGACATAAAACTTCAGGAATATTCCCTCCTGACCATAGGCCATAGAAAATGCAAGTTCAGGTTTATAAGGAAATGCTTCCCAAGGTGTAATGTTGATTCTTTCTTGATGAATATGATCCAATTTCGCAAAAATTTCATCTACATTATTAAAACCATCCATGTGAATAAAAGGAACAGAAAGGGTTTTCATCTTAGCTATCCTTCCCTTCTTTTTCTTCCTTAAGCTTTGCCAATTTTCTTTTGACGATATCAAAAGGATATTTCATTGCCAAATTTCTAATCTCATAATTGAAATCAGCAAAGGTTTCTTCCCACATTTTGGATTCTTCTGGTGTATACTTATAAAAACCATGGCCGTTGGCTACTCCCTTTCCTCCTGCCTTAACAATATCATCTATCAGTTTAGGGACGTGAGTATCGTTGCATAGAGTTGGATTAAGATCTTTCATTACCTTGTGATAAGCAGGTACACCGGTTAAGTCCATCCATCCAAAAACACCGACCAGAGTCATCCAGAAACCGGTATTATTGCGGCATACTCTGTCAACATCCTCAATAGTTGCATAACCGTTTTCAACTAGGTAAAAAGCCTCACGGTACATGGCATACATCAGACGATTTCCGATAAAGCCCCGGATATCTTTCCTCACCAGAGTGGCTTCCTTATTCCAGTAATTTGAAAGTTCATAGAGATATTCACCCCCTTTAATGTCACTTTCATCCCCACAAATTATTTCTAAAAAACGGGTAGTATGTGAAGGCTCAGCCCAGTGTAATCCGAAGAAGCGGGCAGGGTGCTTGGTCATCTTTTGCAAGAGGCTGATCGGAATAGCTGAAGTATTACTGGTCATCAGGGCATCTTCAGCAATAACAGCTTCAATCTTGCCATAAACTACTTTTTTAATTTCTT
>VGGW01000086.1 GCA_016868395.1 Bacteroidota bacterium
CTCCGGCAAAGACTCGTCAACACTGATTTCAGCACCTCGTGTCGGCTCAATTTCAGCATCAATATCCCTTGCCATGGAAGAGACAGGAGTGGCGGTATGAACACCCGGCTCATCACTATCTGTTTCCTCAAGTACATTATCTTCGGTTAGAATGGCGTCATCTTCCTCATCAATCACTGAATGAATAAGCTGAATATCTTTCACTTCATGAGGACTGAGCCTGTTGCCCATGGCCTTCATACCCTTGACTTCAATTGCCTCGCTTAGATCGACTTCAGATTCTTCCACAATTTTTGTTTTACCCTTCAGCACTTCCAATTTGATTCTTGGTCTTACATGACCCGAGATCAGAAGAAGTTTTGACCCGGATTCTTCACCAATTACACTGGTCTTCTTGCCGATAGAGGCATTTTCAAAAATAAATCGTTTGAGATAATGAGTACCGGATTTTCCTTCCAGGTAGATTAAAGTGAATACCTTTTCTGCATTAAATTTCTCAATCAGCATGATACGATCATCAAAATGGTTGCTCAGATCAAAACTACTCAGTTCATAAATACCCTGAGAATTTAGCGTCAGAATTCTATCATCTCCATCAAACTCTCCAAGATATTTACCGCGTCCATCGACATTCAGACGTTTCAGAATTTCATCATACCATATCTTACGTCCTGATAGCGTGGAAATACCCTTGCTTTTCAGCACAACCTTCTTCACAGGATACTTTGTTACGATATTGCCCATAGAGCTCCTGCCCTTAATGACCTGATCAGCGAAGTCAATATCAAACTGCAGTTTTTTGAGTTTGGAATGAGGTTTGAGCTGTACATTTACTATTTCTGCCTCACCATTGGGGTTGGCTGTAAAATACAGCACTTTAGATCCTTTACTACCCTTGGTCAAGTCGTACTCTTTGTCGCGGGTAACACCCAATACAGAGAAGCGTTTTACATAGGCCGTTCCACTTTCACCATCCCTGTAAATAAGGTTATATACTGTACGCTCATCGTTCTTCTTAAACACCTGTGCGTGGACAATACCCTTCCCGGTAAAGGTTTTTTCAGCGACCTTCGAAACCATAAACTTCCCATCCTCTCTGAAAACGATTATCTCATCCAGATCAGAGCAATCACACACAAATTCATCCTTTCGAAGTCCGGTTCCAATAAATCCATCTTCACGGTTCATGTATAATTTCACGTTAGCCAAGGCAACTTTTGCTGCCTCAACCCGATCGAAAGCCCTGATTTCGGTCTTTCGCTCTCTTCCTGAACCATATTTACTTTTCAACTTCTCAAACCAGGAAATGGCATAATCTGTCAGGTGTTTGAGGTGCTTGTTTACTTCCTTAATATCCGTTTCCAAAGCCAATAATTGCTCATCAGATTTTTTAAGGTCAAAACGCGTAATGCTGCTCATTGGTTTATCGATGAGCTTTTTATAATCTTCTGGGAGTATCTCGCGATAAAACTGAGTAAGGAAGGGACTGAATAATTTATTTAAAACTGCTACAACCGCTTCAAAATTAGCTGAGCCTTCATATTCAGGATGCTTGTACATTCCCTCCTGAATGAATATTTTAAGTAAGGAGCTGAAGAATATTTTCTCCTTTAATTCAGCAAGTTTAATTTCAAGCTCCAGTTTTAATAGGCCCTTGGTGTGTTGTGTACTCTCTTTGAGAATATCATTCACACTCATAAAATAAGGCTTATCCCCCTTTATGATACAGGTATTTGGAGAAATTGAAACCTCACAGTCCGTAAAGGCATAAAGTGCATCAATTGTCACATCAGGGGAGATTCCCGGTGCCAGATGAATAATGATTTCAACATCCTTTGCTGTGTTATCCTCAATCTTCTTAATCTTAATTTTACCTTTATCATTGGCAGAAATTACGCTGTCGATTAGTCCACCGGTTGTCGTGGTATATGGGATTTCAGTAATTGCCAAAGTTTTTTTATCTCGCTCAATGATTTTGGCCCTTACTCTAATTCTGCCCCCACGCATTCCCTCATTGTAATTGCTAAAATCAGCCATTCCGCCCGTTTGAAAATCAGGTAGAATTTCCGGGCGATTCCCTTTTAAAACTTCAATAGACGCATCGATCAGTTCGACAAAATTATGCGGCATTATTTTGGTTGCGAGTCCGACTGCAATTCCATCCGCTCCCTGAGCAAGCAGTAAAGGAAACTTAACCGGAAGTGTGACCGGTTCCCGATTTCGGCCATCATAGCTACTTTGCCATTCGGTGGTATCCGGATTGAATACCACTTCATTTGCAAATTTGGATAACCTGGCTTCAATATACCTGGGTGCAGCTGCAGCATCCCCTGTAATAGGATCTCCCCAGTTACCCTGTGTATCAATCAATAAATTCTTTTGCCCGATCTGAACCATGGCATCCCCGATTGATGCATCACCATGTGGATGATACTTCATCGTATTTCCAATTACATTGGCAGCCTTGTTGAAACGTCCGTCGTCCATCTCCTTCAAGGAATGTAGAATACGGCGCTGCACTGGCTTTAATCCATCATAGATGTGAGGAACGGCACGGTCCAGAATTACATAGGACGCATAATCTAAGAACCAATTTTCATATAAACCGGAAAGCGATGTTACATTGTGTAAAGCTCTTTCTTCGCCTGCAGTATTGCTGTTTTCACTGTCTGTGTTTTCTATTTCTTCACTCATCCTTAAATATGAAATTCTATTGGGGTAAATATAAGTTATCCGATTAAATTGCGCGCGCTAAGTTTTAAACAGCTCACCATAAAAATCAAAATTTTAAAGCCTATGGAATTTTTGAAATCCTTATCGGTTTGAAAAAGCCGCTGTAGATTATTTTGTTGGAACCTGCCTAATTTATTCCTCCGCCGATAAGTTCAAATAAGCGGTATGGGCTTTAATCATGATTTCATCAACTATAAATCCAAGATTTGAACCAGCTCTTAAATATTTCAAATTCTATTAAAATTTGCGTTCTCAAAAGATCAGTACTCAATAGCATGTTAAAATATATAATGAATTATGCAATTCAGGTCAATTGAATTGACCGAACTTTAGGTCATTTACCGTATTACTTTTTTCTGAACACCAATTCAACACGGCGATTCAATTGACGACCCTCATCTGAGTTATTATCTGCAACTGGCTGCGTGTATGATTTACTTTCCGCAGGAATAATTATTTTCTGACCAAGGATATGATTCACTGCCTTTATTATCGCCTTATTTCTTCGATCTGAAAGTGCATAATTATACTCCAGGCTCCCGTAATTATCCGTATGGCCGGATATAGAAATCGAATATTGATTTCTGACCTGTTTATAGCGTGCCATTGCAGCCTGAAGTTTAGCCATTTCTTCATCTTTAATTTCTGACTTATCAAAATCAAACAAGATCACCAGATTTGGCATTTCAAATTCTGAGGCAGTGAGTACCACTTTCCTTTGATCCGGCGATGGGGTATCAACAGGTTTCGGGGCTGGAATCAATTTCTTTGGAGGCTGACTCACAGGAGAAGATGGAGATTGTTCAGTGACAAGGGCTACTGCGGTGACAGCCTGCTCCGTGGTACCGGTCATTTTGGCTTTATAATCAGCCGGCAGAATTTCCTCCAGTGTTTTGCCTTGTAAGATTAAGTTTGGATCCACCACCTTGCTCAAATCAGGATAATCAACAAAGCCGGGTTGTTTTAGATCCTTCTTCGAAGTCAGGCTACGATCCTCAATAAAAACTCCGGAATCATAAATATTATCTGCTACATCTGCAATCACAATCTTTAGGTGATACTTTTTATAAGGAGTTACATAGGTTTGTGCAACAAGCTTTTTTGTAATTCCGTCATAACGCAGATTTCGATAAAGATTTGGATCAAGAGACTTTAATAATTCAGGATCTGCTTGTATCACGGTTTGATCCCCCGGCGTTGGTCCATTAACTGTAAATATGGAACCTATTCCTCTTAGTATCCTACCCGGAAGAGTTCCCTTATAAGTTGTTTTTAATGGCTCCTGCCTCTTAATTGTTACCTGTTTGTATAGATTATTGTCAATGTAGTGTTCCTGGTTTAATTTAAAATTGACGGTATTAATGCTTACGGGTACCTCACTTCCTGAAATAAGTGCAATATTCTTGGAGCTGCTTTCATCAGAAACAATGAAAGCAAATACATCATTATAAGGTGAGTCAACGTATTCGGGATATTCATCAGAACCAAATTGATAATTAAACTGAATGCTGTTATCCATTGGCACAAAGTCGAACTCCACACTACAGATATCGAATAGTTTACCATTGACAATAGATGCAAGATCGGGATCAGCCTCGGGAGATGAAATATCGCCAAATGTTGAACTTTGATTGTGTGAATTATTGTACCCGGCAACATTGAAAGAATTACCTGTCGAAAGAATTAAACCCCTCTGCACTTGCAATATATTACCTGAACTGGTGTAAGACAAAGCAGATAGTGGATAGCCTTTGAACTTAATGTTGCCAATTATAACTCCCTGACCACTAAAATTTTTCTTAACCCACTCATCGACCTTTATAGCCGATAATCTGATTTGGGAAAAAGTGCTGACGGCAGAAAAAAGTATGGCAATAAACAGAAGGATATATTTCTTCATCATCAATCGATATTAATTCTAAAAAAGATTTTTCATTCTTCGAACAATCCACCAATAAACAATTTACGATTATTTTTGAAGTCTCGTTTCTACAAAAGTAAAAGGGAGTAAACTTTTTATTCCTTTGATTCGGATAATAGAGCCCTTGGTACAATAAAAGAGAACCTCAATGGGGCTGGCCTGTTTCTTTTCATATTCGGCCATCACTTGAAGGCAGGCACCACAAGAGGTAACAGGTTCCTGTATTTCAAAATGATCGGTCTGGGCGGTGATGGCCATAGTCATAATCGTATCATCAGGATAAGTAGAGCCGATTGAAAACAGGGCAACCCGCTCGGCACATAATCCGGATGGATAAGCAACATTTTCCTGATTACTGCCATGGATAATCTTTCCACTTCTGAGCTGAACTGCAACTCCTACCCTGAATCCTGAATAAGGAGAATATGAACTGACCATAGCCTTTTCTGATTCCAAACAAAGACTTTTATCGCCGGGACTTAATTCATACAGGGATGCAAATTCCTCAAATTCGATAGAAAATTTCTTTTTCATGACCGTATTAGCTAGGCTAACATTGCTACCTCTTCCTCTGCAGCAATAACATCCAATTCGACACGTAGATTCTGAATGATGTGCTGCTGCCTGTCGGGTGTATTTTTACCCATGTAATATTCCAGCAGGTTCTTTATACCCTGATCTTTAGATAAAATTACCGGATCAAGTCTGATGTCAGCGCCAATAAACAATCCAAACTCTTCCGGCGATATCTCACCCAGGCCTTTGAACCTGGTTATTTCGGGCTTATTACCTAATTTATGAATAGCCCGCTGTTTTTCTTCATCACTATAGCAATAGATAGTTTCCTTTTTATTTCTAACCCTAAATAAAGGGGTTTGTAAAATAGATACATGTCCGCCCTTAACCAGATCAGGAAAGAACTGTAAGAAAAATGTCATCAATAATAATCGGATATGCATTCCATCCACATCCGCATCAGTGGCGATCACAATATTGTTATAACGAAGATTATCGAGCCCGTCTTCAATATTCAAGGCATGTTGAAGCAAATTAAACTCTTCATTTTCATACACTACTTTTTTGGTCAAACCAAAACAATTGAGCGGTTTACCTTTCAAACTAAATACCGCTTGAGTCATGACATCCCTCGATTTAGTGATGGAACCACTTGCAGAATCACCTTCGGTTATAAACAGGGTGGTGTCTTGTTTGCGTTCATGCTGATCATCAAAATGAATTTTACAATCCCGTAATTTTTTATTGTGTAGTGAGGCTTTTTTCGCGCGTTCATTCGCTAACTTCTTGATCCCGGCAATGTCCTTTCGCTCACGCTCCGATTGAAGAATCCGTTTCAATAAGGCATCTGCATCGGATGGATGTTTGTGCAGGTAATCATCGAGCTCTTTCTTGATAAAGTCATTGATAAAGGTTCGAACTGAAGGACCATCGGGAGCAACATTCTGCGATCCTAGTTTAGTCTTAGTCTGTGATTCGAACACCGGTTCCTGAACTCTAATAGAAATCGCGGACACGATGGACGCCCGAATATCTGAAGCATCAAACTCCTTCTTGTAAAATTCACGGATGGTTCTTACAACCGCTTCCCTGAATGCCGCCTGATGGGTTCCTCCCTGGGTAGTATGCTGGCCATTAACAAAAGAATAATATTCCTCCCCATATTGATGACCATGGGTCATTGCCACTTCAATATCCTCTCCCTTGAGGTGAATGATCGGGTATCTTAAGGTCTCGGCTTCTGTATTCCGAGTAAGCAGATCATATAAGCCTCTTTCAGAGAAAAACTTAGCACCGTTAAAATTGATTGTCAACCCGGAATTCAGGAACACATAATTCCAAATCATGCTTTCTACAAATTCAGGGATATAATGATAATTCCTGAAAATAGTCTCATCGGCATAAAAAACAACCGAAGTACCATTCCGCTGGGTAGTTTCGGTTTCGGGGAGGTCATTCACCAATACTCCTTGCTCAAATTCAGCCTTTTTTGTTCGCCCATCACGATAAGACTGTACTGAAAAATTGGAAGAAAGTGCATTGACTGCCTTGGTACCTACTCCATTTAAACCAACTGATTTTTGAAAGGCCTTGGAATCATATTTACCACCGGTATTGATTTTTGAGACACAATCAATTACTTTCCCAAGTGGAATTCCACGACCATAATCACGAACAGAAACTTTTTTATCACTTACCGTAACCTCTATTGTACGGCCTGAGCCCATGACGAACTCGTCTATGGAATTATCGAGAATTTCTTTAAGTAAAACGTAGATTCCATCATCATAAGCTGATCCATCTCCCAGCTTGCCGATATACATGCCTGGTCGCAGGCGAATATGTTCTTTCCAGTCGAGCGACCGAATACTATCATCACTATAATCTATTTCAGCCATCTTTGTCTAACTAATACCTTTACAGCTACAAATTTAAAATTTAGATCGGCATAGCTATAGCTTAGATTTCCACATTTAAACACCGGGGCTACTTGCTTAAAGTAATTTGTCGCGGTTGGTTGCGACTTTCCTTTGAATGATAAATGTTGTTCGATGAATGTTAGGTGAGGTTCCCGCTCTTAAAATAATAACATTGCTCCTTCATGGTCGAAGTAAAACTTATTCCTTTGGTAAGTGATTCCAACAAGACATAAACTATAAAATAAAAAAAGGCTTCCATAAGGAACCTTATTAAAGTTATTTATTGTGTCTAACCCTTCCTCAACCTGATAATACGCAGGTGATGCATCAGCTTAATAATGGGATAGGATGGATCAAATTCAAACCATTTCAATGCAAAATTTACATTATTCGGTTTTTTGTGATGGTTGTTCTGAAATAACTCTCCAAGCATCAAAAAATCCAAAGGCAATGAATTCTTGCTATGATCATGATTGTCATAATTAGAATACCCATACTTATGCCCGCACCAGTTGACTATTGCCCCATGGATTGGTCCCATTAAAAAATGGATAGGAAGTAAAAAAAACATCCACCAATAACTTGCGAAATATACGTAGAAAGCAATGTAAAGAAGCCCAAATGTGAGGCGGATAATCCAAAGGTCACCAATCTTGTCGATCAGGGGCCAGGTTGGATAATTGTCGCGAAAAGCCGGTTCAGGTTCAATTTTAAATCGGATAAAATCAAGGTAAATATTTTTAGTCTGAACCATCATCCCAATCACATCTTTGAAGAAATGTGGAGAATGAGGGTCTTTTTCCGTATCACTATAGGCATGATGCATTCGATGCATGATTGCATAAGCACGCGGATTAAGAAATGAGGAACCCTGGGCTAAAAAAGTGGACAAATAAAAAAACTTCTCCCAAAAAGGATTCATTTTGAACATTTTATGTGAAGAATAACGATGGAGGAAGAATGTTTGAAAGAACAGGGACAAAAACCAATGGCACAGGAAGAAAAGAAGAATGAGCATAGATATACAAAAACTTTGGACAGAAGGTTGGCGAAAGTAACTAAATTTCTGGGTTAATTTGTACTCGTAATGTCACGAAAACATAGGCATTAGCGCCCAAAATCATCCTGAACTCTGACAATATCAGATTCATCTGAGGGATTTGATGCATCAGTATGCCTCCAGATCTCGGCAATTACCCCCCAGTCCTCCAACCCCACTAGCCGATGACGCTCTCCTTGTTCAAGCATAATCTGATCACCGGGTTGGTATTTTTTAAGCTCAGTTTCCTGATCGGTAAAGCTTGAGATTATTCCAACGGTACCACTAATTACTCGCCAGATCTCCGCTCTGCGATGATGATATTGCCATGAAAGCCGCGTGTGTGGAGAAACGATTAAAATTTTCGGACTGAGTTTTCCTGAGATGATCAACTGCCCGGTTGATATTCCACCCAAAAAAGTGTCTGCGAATTTCTGGGCCTGATCCTCACTAATTACAAAAAAACCTCCCCAAGGTCTTTCTATATCTATTTGTAAAATTTTAAATCCCTGAATTTCCAGATCCTCTTTTACTTTATTAAATATTTCGGCTTTCGGTAATGCATTTTCCATAGGGTACAATGATACTTCTAAAGCCTGAAATTTACAATTGAACTTATCATAATTTTGGCTAACCACTGATTCATACCCAAACTTTCTTCAAAAATCTACATCCCTTATAGCTGGCTCTGCGAACTAGCCTGAAATTTTGATACCGGCTGTTACAGGAAATATCTCGTTGATTAATTCAATAGGCTTAGCTCGACCTGATTTAGAGATCGGTCGAAATAGATTTAACCCACCTTAGGGAAACCCCACTGCTTTAATCTCTGGGTAAGAAAATCAGTATCAATCTTTGAAATCATCTTTATCCTTTTGCTCAAGTCTTAAAAATGCACTTCTTCTCGGAGCAGGCATTTCGAAATCATCCCCTTTAAGGCCCTTCCAAAGAACCTCATTGAAAAGTCTGTCGTCATTTTTGTCTACTTCGGCAAAATCGAAGGTATCAGAAATTTTTGACCACTTGGAGGCAATTTTGTTCTTTTCATCCAAATCAACACGATTAGGAACGGCCTTAAATTTGGTAAAATCGGGTTTACTCGTAAAGCTCCGGAACATGGGCATGGCTGCTGCATCATACTGACTCATCGGCGGCAAGCCTAGAATGAGTTCCATTGTACGTAACATTCCGGAAGTAGAATACATCGTGTTATCCAAATAGTTCCGTTTGGTATAGGGACTCACAACAAATGCAATGGATCGATGCGCATCCACGTGATCTGGACCATTCTGAGCATCATCTTCTAGAATAAATATGGCCGATTGTGCCCAGATCGAACTATTACTGATGTGCTCAATCAATTTACCAACTGCCAGATCATTATCGGCGACACAGGCGTAAGGAGTTGGCTTACCGACGCCAAGCCCCTGAGTGTGGTCAGCTCCCAGGCGAATTGTACTTAAAGAGGGGACTTCATTTTTAGCTAATAATGCATCAAAATCAGCTTTCCATTGCTCAAAACGCTCAATATCTTTTACTGTCTGGTCATAAAATCCGGTAAAGGAAGAACAAACATGTGCCTCATCTAAAACTGGAATATTCCCCTTATCCTTATCTGCAAAAACACCATAAGTTCTGAAAGAAACACCATGTCTTTTGCACATATCCCATATAAAGCCATCCTTATTGTTTGCAACAGTGCGTCGACCATAACCATCGTTTTGCCCTCCCCTGCGTCCATAAGAAGTTGGCCAGGTCTTTTCCAAAAAGTCGGTTGCATATGCTCCTAAAGACCAATTATGGCCATCTGCACTTACCTCGGCATCGACATAAAAATTATCCAGTAACACGAATTCTCTTGCCAGTTTATGCTGATTCGGGGTATACTTTTCTCCAAAGAGAGTCAGCGTAGAATCACCGTTCCCTTCTTTGATATCACCAAAAACCTGATCATAGGTTCGGTTTTCTTTGATGATATAGAAAACGTGCTTAATTGGAGATGGATCACCAACCTTTTTCGGTATGGGATTTCCTAGCTCGCCTTCAGCAACAAGTTCTTTATCCTTGTTATATGGAGTGTTTTTAAATACATTTTTGGAATAAACTTCCAGATCTGACACGGAAGGTTCGTCAATCACACTCATTGTTCCCTTCATCAAACTTCCGATGTATTGTAACCTGTTATTGGCCTGAGGAAGTTCTCCTCTATGCGATTCAGATTTAACATCAGCTCGTACAGGCTGAGGGCCCGATGGATTAGCGAAAGAAGAAAATCCCTTCCCATTGCTTACAAATAATTTAGTCCCAATGACTCTGACATTAGTAGGATACCAGCCTACTGGAATAAAACCTTTTGAAATGCTTTTTCCTTTTTCACTCATATTGAAAACGGCTAAACAATTATTATCGGCATTGGCTATGTAAAGACTGCGCTCATCTTTGGATAAAGCCAAACCATTGCTCGTGGAGCCCGTCAAAGAATTAGGAAATAAAGCGGCATCCAAAACTTCAATCACTTTTCTGGCCTTAACATCAATCACTGAAACGCTGTTATCCTGAGAGTTGGAAACATAAAGTATGCTTCCTGCCTTGTTTAGAATCAATTCGTTCGGATTGTAAGAAACATCCACAGAAGCCGTAATTTTCTTAAGCTTGGTATCAAAAAATGCGACTTTCTTACCTCCCCAAAGAGAAATATACAGTGTGTTCCTATCGGGTGATAGAATACAGGTATAACCTTAACTACCAATACTTTGCTGATGGATAATTTTATTGGTCAGTAAGTCCAGAATGTAAAGGGAATTATTTTCCTTGGTCACCACGTACAACTGATCATTTGCATCATCAATCTCCAAACCAACCGGGGATATTTTCTCAGGCCAGGGTTTACCCAACTTAAGAGTATCTCTGATCATTAATTTTGAATTGACGATTTCATACTTCAGAATCCAGTTGTCATTCCCACCGGAAGCATATAGAAAACGGTTGTCCCCGCTAAATTTCAGTCCGTAAAAGGCCTTTGGTATTTCAACCTTATCTAAAACTTTTTCTGTTTTAGGATCTATTAATTGAATGGTCTGGATACTCTGTCCATTATTGCTCACCGCAATTAACTTTTCGGATTTTGAAACTGCGATATTTAAAGGAAGATCCCCCAATTCAATTGATCTTCCTGCCGGAGACAAGGACCAGCCATTTGGGAGCATAATCCGTTTCGAATCCAACTGATCATTTAATCCCTGAGCATTTGAGTACAGGGATAAAATGGTAAAACCTAGGAAAAGTAATTTTTTCATTTTTTTTATTTTGTTTGAATATACTATTTCTCCCACCAAACTTTAACATTGTTATTATCATTACTCACAAACAAGACTGATTAATGCTTAGCCCAACCTTTTTTAATAATGCCGAGTTGGATTAATATTTTAACTTGAGATCGATGTAAGCCCTTGCCGGAGGCTAATTATTTTTCTCAGATTTTGGAAAGCAGGGGCTGTTGCCTATGGCTTAGGTCAGTCCCTTGTTCTGCCATATTTTTTTGCTGAAAATTGAATGGGTATCCTAAAATGCAGTAGTGCAAAAAAGATAGGTCTGCCACCCGGGTTTTTTTCACAGGGCCTGTGGTTCTATTACCGTATTGACCGTTCCAATGAAAAACAGCAGCGGGTAAACTAAACCTTGCCGAAGGAGGTATCTTCCG
>VGGW01000087.1 GCA_016868395.1 Bacteroidota bacterium
TGCAGGACGTAAGTTATCTTTTGCTGCCTGAGCCAAAACCTGCAAATTCAAAAAGACCAATAAAGTTGCTATTCCGAAAAGAAGGAGTGCCTTTGTTCTTAGTCTGCTGCTCGGATCCATGTGTTGTTTAATCATTTTAGTAAAGTTTTAATAGGTTAGGTCAAGGTGTAAATCATTTTAATTGAAGTCAGCCTTTCCATGAATGATCAATTTTTTTCAAAAGGAAATAAGGGCTTACGCCTGTGATGGTATTTAAACAGGGTCATGTCGGCCTGCGTGACTCCGGGTGTATTGACCTGAATAATCGTTGGACAAACAGGTGCATAAGCAGCAATCGGAGCATTTACGCCCTTGGCTACAATCGCATCAAATTGAGTAGGATCCACCCCCTGAGAAATCAACTGCTGAAGGCTAAATGGCATCACTCTCAAGGTGGTCAGCATGATTTCACTGCCCTCTTCAGTGGCAACTACTACGGTTTTACCCATATTGATATTAATCTGACCTCCGTGCCTAGGATTTCTTTCCTGAAACTCCCCATTACTTACCCGCAATAATTTGACAGGGATCCGGTAGATTTTTAATTCGTCATGACCTGTTCCGAAGATAATGAGATTGAAAGATTCACCGGGTTTATGATCAGCAGCAACTCGTACAGCTTCAGCATCGTGAATGCAAACAAAGTATTTATATTTTTTGCTTTTTTCAAAAGCATCCAGGATACAGCAATTATTTCCTGGACCTCCGCCTCCAATATTATCACCCATATCAAGTAATAATACCGGCTTTTTACTTTTATCAATCAGATCCAATGAAGACTGTATGTCGAGTTTTTCCCCCACAAAACTTTCCTTCCTGTCAAGAATGTACGTTTCTATTTTTTTGGCAAGCGCAAGGGCTTTTTCATGATTGCCATCAGCCACCACAATGATTGAAGTTCCCATCTCTTCGACATCAGCATAAGGGAAGCCATGCTGAATACTTATGGATAATATTTCAGGATCACGCGCTAATTCAGCAACATATAAATAAAGGCTTTTGCACGGTTCATTGGCAGTTAATTGTTGCTCGATACTGATGGCCAATGGAACCTGAACCAATACTTGAACCGGATTTGTTTTCCCTTTTAAATAATCCACCAGTAATTGTGCAGCTTCTGCTCCCCGCTGTCTCATATCAATGTGAGGATTCTCTTTATAAGCAACCAGGGCATTGGTGGATGAAACCATAAGGGGACTCACATTGGCATGCAAATCGAGTGTGCCGAAAATTGGGACTTCACTGCCGACCTTTTCTCGGAGCAGACTTAACCAATGTCCATCCATATCCGGAAATTCTTCTGAAACCCCTGCTCCATGTGGAATTACCAGACAAGCATCTACAGGAAGTACCTGATCCAGACCTTCCATCATTTTATTTACTAGTCCACCGTAGGTACTTTTGGAAACCGCTCCACCTGGTGTTGCGGAAGCAAATAGGATTGGAATCAGCTCCATACCCTCTTTATCCATCACCTCAAGCATACCCGCTATCTCATTATGAGCGTTCTGATACTCCTCTCTGATTGCTTCCCCCAACAGATATTTACCCTCTGTAAACTCAAGAATAGTAGTTGCCTGGTGTACAAAGGTGTTTGATTCGTGATAAATTCCCATTAGGGCTATTCTAAATGACATGAGCTTAACAATCTAAAAAAACCAAAATTAAAAACCTTATTTATCTGTTGGAGCAATGGAAGCAGCCTCTTTAGGCGGATTACTATTCCAAAAAGAGGCCAAAACAGAAGATGAAAACCCCATAATTGGACCACATATGGCAGTTGCGAGTCCAACGGTTGCAATCTTGCCCATCACTTTGGCAATCCCCGAAACTAAACCTGCATTTTGTGTACCGGTCGTGATTGAAATAGTCCTGCAATCAAATTCAGACAATTTAAATAATCTTGCCAGCCAGTAGCCAAAGAAAAATCCAAGTAATATGAGGAGAAAAACCACAATAATCAATTCAATTCCAATAGTCAATATGCTATCTCTTCCGGCAGCCATAATTATGGCCACAATGAATGCAACCCCAATCATAGAAACCAGAGGCATTGAATCATCCAGCCATTTTGCTTTCCCATGAAGAAATTTATTAAAAAGAAGACCGGCACCAATAGGAATGAATACCATTTTAACCATTCCCCACATCATTTCCAATACATTTATTTCTATAAAACCACCGGCAAGCACTTTCATCAGCAAGGGTATCAAAAAAGGAGCCAACAGGGTTGTAACGGCAGTAATGGTAATGGCCAAAACCACGTTTGCCTTAGCGAGATAACACATTACACTTGCCGTAACCGATGTAGGAGCACAGCCAAGCAAGATAATTCCTGCAGAAATTTCAGGTTGAAAACCGCTGTAGCTCGCTAAGATAAAACCCAGTAATGGCATGATGGTATATTGGCATAACACACCCACAACCACCGATTTAGGAGATTTTGCTAAAGCAATAAAATCCTTCAGACCCATTGAACAACCCATTCCAAACATAATTATTTGGATTAAGGGAGTGATCAAAGCCGCAAACTCAAAGCCATTATATGCTTTGAAATAGTGCGGATAATACAATGCTGTGGCTGCTACTGAGAGTATACAGGTTGTAAATGTAAGCCCGCGAAGCATCGGAAAACCTCTGAAACTGATAGCAAGTACCAATAAAAAAGCAATGACAAATGGACCTGCATCCGCGAGATTACCATTGGAAGCCATGTATATGGAAATCAATAGACAGACTATTGAAATATTCAGCAAGAGCCTCGAAAAAATAGTTTGATTCATCAGAAAGGATAAAAAATTAAACGGATGCCTTCAGCAGCTCTTCCTTAACCCGGTTCGCAACGATCTTATCCTGACCCGGTTTTAATTGCCAGACAGAAAGCTCAATTCCATCCTTTTTGGCCCCCATTGTTCCGCCACCCATAACCTCAATACCAGGATTACCATTCCACAAGCGTTCTTTAAGCTGCCTTCCCGTCATTTTGATCTTCGTATTGTCCCATGTTAGTTGCAGGGTTGGTGTATTGTTGGCTATTTCAGGCAGGAAAACCTCAGTAATCACTCCATTGATGCCCTTAATAGTATTCACTACAACCGCCATACTTGCCTCCCACATTTTCCATTCCTTTTCATGATCCATTTTGATATGCCTTTCTAAGGCCACATACATGGCAAGAATTTCTTCTTTATTCACTTTATGACCGCGGCAAATTCCACTGTTGGGCGGGGCACTTAAACGAGCTGCAGCAATCAAATCTTTTTTGCCCATGAGAATGCCGGCACTCTGAGGACCTCTCATAGCCTTACCACCCGAAATTGCAACCAGATCAAAACCCATATCATTAAATTTCCAGAGATTATCTACCGGATGTGCATCGGATGCTATATCAATCATGGTTGGAATAGAATGCTTTTTACCCAGGTCAATCCATTGCTGATAATTGATTTTACCTTTATTTAATTCCCTGTTCAAAAACCAAAGCATGGCTGTTTTTTCATTGATTGCAGCTTCTGCTTCGGCAAGGGTTTCTACCAGTATTAGCTTAGCCCCTGTGTTGGTCAATGCCTGGTGGTATCCATTGGCATGAGATTTTTGAAGAATTACCTCCGACTTCATTCCATCCACATTCGGTAACTGCATCACTTTTTTACGATCCATTCCAGTCATCACCCCCGCAAGACCTTGAACCAAAGCCGACCAGCAACCAGCGGTAACCGTAGCTGCTTCTGCATGACAGAGCTCGGCAATTTTAGCACCTACCTTATCGAGAACATCATTAAGTAAAACAAACTCTTCAGTACCTTTAGTTATGGCTTGAGTGACCTCAGGCGGCATCAGGGTAGCAGTAAGAGATGTACAAACACATGATGCATTGATAAATGTTTTTAGTCCGAGTTCTTTGAAAAGATCGCGACCGGCAACAACCGGAGCCACCTCTTCGGCTGAAGCTGAAGATGCCGTTAAACCGGTACCAATAACTCCCCCTGCCAGTGGGGCAGCGGATAAAAATTTGATGACGTCTCTGCGTTTCATAATTATAATTTTAAAAATATCAATTCTTCATTTCTACGATCATCTCAACCTCTACGGGAATATTCCTGGGTAAAGATCCCAATCCAATGGCTGAGCGTGCATGTTTACCATTTTCACCAAACACCTCAACCATCAAATCAGAAAAGCCATTGATTACCTGAGAGTGATTATCAAATTCCGGAACAGCATTGACCACTCCTAATACTTTAACAATTCGTTTTACATTATTCAAATTGCCAACACCGGCTTTAAGGGCTTCCAACATACTGATACCGGTTAGGCGGGCAGCGTGTTTAGCCTGTTCAAAATTTAGCTCTTTACCCACTTTACCAATTATATACTTGCCATCTTCAATCAAGGGGCCCTGTCCTGAAAGATATACCAAATTACCTACCCTAACAACTCCAATAAAACTTCCGGATGAATTCCCTCCACGAGCCCTTAACTTGATACCCAGTTCCTTAATTCTCGTTTCAGGATCTTGTGCCAAGACATAATTTTCACCTAAAAGACTCAATGAGAACAGTAAAACAATAAAAATGACTTGCTTTTTCAATGAACCTAATTTACCAATAAAAAATTAATCTTTCATTTCTACAATCATCTCAATCTCTACCGGAATATTTCTGGGCAATGATCCCAATCCAATAGCTGAGCGTGCATGCTTACCGTTTTCACCAAAAACCTCAACCATTAAGTCAGAAAACCCATTAATCACCTGAGAGTGATTATCAAATTCAGGAACAGCATTGACCATTCCCAGTACTTTAACAATTCGTTTTACATTGTTCAGGTTACCAACTTCTGCTTTCAATGATTCCAATAAATTGATACCGGTTAAACGGGCTGCATATTTAGCCTCGTCAAAATTGAACTCCTTTCCTACTTTTCCAATCATAAATGTTCCATCCTCCTTTAAAGGCCCCTGCCCGGAAAGATATACCAAATTCCCTACTCTTACCGCGCCCAAAAAATTGGCTGAGGGCGGACCGGGAGTTCTTAACTTTATTCCAAGTTCCTTAATTCTGGCCTCGGGGTTCGTAGCAATAGCCTGAGCATTAGCTGAATGAAATGCAAGCAGACTCAATAGTAAAATAAATAAGATAGAGGTGAATTGTTTTTTCATTTTATTTAAAGTGAATTTCAGAATTAAAAAAATTGAGTTTCTAAATTTTAGGACTTAATCAGCCAATGGGAAAGAAAGTGCGTTCAGATCATAAACTACCTTTCCATCTTTAATAGTCATTTCACACTCCAGAAGATTCTTTCCTTCCTTTTTATACCTAGCTACATCATAAAATCCAAACTTTCCCTCGCGAAGATTCAAAACAGTTATGTCGGCTATTGCACCTAACGAGAGGTGGCCAAGCTCTTCACGACGAATGGCCTTTGCTGCCGACCAGGTACTGGCTTTGATCACCTCCGCCAATGGCATATCCAGGGCCA
This sequence comes from Bacteroidota bacterium, assembly GCA_016868395.1. Classification (GTDB taxonomy): domain Bacteria; phylum Bacteroidota; class Bacteroidia; order Sphingobacteriales; family Sphingobacteriaceae; genus Daejeonella. The sequence continues at coordinate 5,521 of VGGW01000087.1, forward strand.
GAAATTTAGACATCACGTTCAGTTGATCTTTCATTGCAGAGTTCATACTTCCCGTATGAAGGTCGGTACTGATTGTTTCGGGGAAAAAGCCTTGCTTCGTAGCAGGAATCGCCTGAGAAAATGTAAAACTTCCACCACCGTGCCCTACGTCAAAAATAATTCCCCTTTTCCTTGCCTCGAGCACATGAGGATATAATTTCTTGGTTTCGAGGTCCACTATCGTCTCTTTTGTTTTAATTAATTGCCCGTAAGTATGCGTAAAAATATCACCGGGACGCATTTTTCTCAGAAATAATTCCTCGAGTGATAGCCTTGGTATTGCACCTCCAAAATCAACTATGATTGGCAGTTTTGCGAGCTTTCCTGCTTCAACGGTCCGATCTACCGCTACCCAGTCTGATTTATGATAATGTGCTACCTTAAAGCCCACAATGTGTTCACTGTAATGCTTGGCAACATCCGCTGCCAGAACAGGGTCAAAAAAGCTGTTATTTTGTTGCTCTAATGAATATTCATCCCCATACATACCCTTTCTGGAGATATTGAGGAATGCCAGAACACGAGTCTGAGATTTATCGATCACATTCTTTTTGAACAATTGAAATGTTTCAGCGCCTGCGTCACCACAATCCACAATGGTTGTGACTCCCACGCGAAAGGTAAATCCATCTGCAGGAAGAGAGGCAAATCCATTCTCAAGTTGCCCATCAGGATCTGTTCCAGCGAAGACATGGCCATGAATATCTATCAAACCCGGCATTATGTATTTTCCGGAAATATCGATCACCTGTTTGGCTGATTTCGGATCAATGTTGGGAGCTACAGCGGCTATTTTACCATCTTTAATGGCCACATCCATTACTTTGTTTATGCCATTTTTAGCATCAATGAGATGCCCTCCTTTGAGTAATGTTTGATAATTTTGTGCCTGAACTGAAAAATTGATAAGAATCAGCCATGCGGTTAATAAGACATATGATTTTTGCATTTCTATAATTTTAGTTTACACTGAGGCTCTCAGCAGTTCTTCCTTTAAACGACTCGCAACTATTTTTTCCTCGCCCGCCTCAAGCACATGCATGCCACATCGAAGGGTATAGGGTGCTTCCCAGGATATGACTTCTACTGAAGGATTACCTTTACGCAGACGTTCTCCCATTTCCACATTCGTTACATTGATTTTAGCCGGATCCCATGTGACCTTAAGGGTAGGCATTTGATTATCCAGAGTTTCCGGTATATGAGTACTGGTAGTTACCCCCGGAATAGACTTGATTACACTTAAAATGAAGGCAATTTTACGCTCCCACATCTCCCACTCTTTTTTGTGATCAAGGTTGATAAAACGTTCAAGAGCGGCATACATACCAAGTATTTCCTCCTTGTTGACCTTTTGTCCTCGGCCAATACCACCTCTTGGATTATTACTCAAACGAGCGGCATCAACATACTTCTTTTTCCCCATTAAAATTCCCGTACTCTGCGGTCCGCGCATGGCCTTACCTCCTGAAATTGCAACCAAATCAAAACCCATGTCATTGAATTTCCATAAGTTTTCGACAGGAGGTACGTCTGCAGCAATATCAATCATAGTTGGAAGATTATGCTTTTTACCCAACTCAATCCATTCTTCATGTTTAATCTGTCCTTTATGAACTTCCCTGTTTAGAAACCAAAGCATTGCTGTATTTTGGTTGATAGCGGCTTCGAGTTCAGCCCTGGTCTCAACCTTGATGAGCTTCACCCCGGCCTGAGTTAAGGCATGATCATATCCAATGGAGTGGCTCTTCTGAAGGATAACTTCAGATTTCATTCCTGTACCGGCCAGATTTGGAACCTGGCTTACCCGCTTCGAATCCATACCAGTGAGTACGCCGGCCATACCAAGCATCAATGCCGACCAGCAGCCCGCAGATACTAAGGCAGCTTCTGCGTGACACATTTGTGCAATTCGTTCACCTACCTTCTCCTGAACATCATCAATCAATGCAAACTTCTTAGAAGCCATATTGACTGCGTCCATTACTTCTGCCGGCATGAGTGAACCCGACATCATCGTGTAATTTCCGGCTGCATTAATGAAGGTACGAATACCCAGCTCCTTGAATAAATCACGACTTGCTGTAGGTGCCGAAAGCATATTTCCTAAGGGTTCAGCTGCCGCTGTCATGCTACCAGCCAGTGGAAGCAATGTGAGGGATTTTAGAATTTCTCTGCGTTTCATTTTTGAAATTATTTATTGTACTCGTTAATACTTTGAATTTAAAAGAAATAAAATTTTAGTTGTTATTGAAATCTAAATGCATGGTGCTGATTAAAATTTATTTTAACTGAGCCATTCTTAAACTCTTGCTTTTGAAAGTTCCTCCCTAATTCTTGATGCCACAATTTTTACTTCTTCACTTTTTAGCATATGAGTGCTGACATTTATACTTCCGGCAGGGCCTGTCATCACTTCAATCGAAGGATTCCCATTCCCGAGATTTGTTGCAAGGTTTTTAATGCTGATTTTTGACTCATCCCAAGAAATATTTAGGGTAGGAACCCGGTTGATTTCTGAGGACTGCGCCTGCAAATGGAAGTAGTGCCAATCCCTTAATTATATTTCTTCGTTTCATATGGATAATTATAGTTTTTCAAATTATTTAAAATTTACCTAACAGGCTTAATTTAATTTTTTTCGTCTATGTAATTTAAGATTCGAGTAAATTTAATTAAGGTCGATACATCTCAGAGATCAAAAAAAACTTAAAAGCATCTGAAAATACAAAATAAGTTTAATGGAGAGGAAAAATCTCCCCCTGTGGTCAGTGTTGTCACCGTACCCCTGTGGTCGGCGCTGTCACCGTACCCCTCTGGTCGGTGTTGTCACCGTACCACACCCCATTTGATTTCTTATCCTACAATTTCAATCTCCCTCTGGCATTACCGTATAAGAAAATACCAAATAAAAACCTTACCTTTGCGGCGCTTTCAGCAATATAGCTGAAGGCTATAAAAATTATCATGAACCCATTTAGTACCTTGGGTATCCGTCATGATATTGTTAATGCCATTACTGAACTGGGATTCGAAAATCCCACACCAATCCAGGAACAATCTATCCCGGTATTACTTTCAGGCAGCAACGATTTTGTCGGATTAGCTCAAACAGGAACCGGTAAAACGGCAGCCTTCGGCCTACCTCTGTTAGAATTACTGGATTTTGAAGAAAATTATCCGCAAGCATTAATTTTATGTCCTACTCGTGAACTCTGCCTACAGATCACCAATGATATAAAAAACTACGCCAAAAACATGAAAAACGCTCAAGTCGTTGCTGTTTATGGCGGTGCAAACATTTCCGATCAATTACGCCAAATTAAACGTGGCGTTCAAATTGTTGTGGCCACTCCGGGCCGTATGCTTGATATCATCAATCGTAAAGCAATTGATTTTACTCAGGTACAGTTCGTAGTGCTGGATGAAGCAGATGAAATGCTTAACATGGGTTTTCAGGAAGATATTGACAGCATTTTGTCAACAACACCGGATGACAAAAAAACCTGGTTGTTTTCTGCTACCATGCCTAATGAGGTTCGTCGCATCGCAAAAAAATACATGACCGACCCCTTTGAATTGACAATCGGCACTAAAAATACCGGAAATGTCAACATCGAACATGAGTATTACATTGTAAAGGCCAGAGATAAATATGCCGCATTTAAACGTATTGTTGATTTCAATCCTGAGATTTTCGGTATTGTTTTTTGTCGCACCAAAATTGAAACTCAAGAAATTGCCGAAGCCTTGATGAAGGATGGATACAATGCGGATGCCTTACATGGCGACTTATCCCAACAACAACGAGATAAAGTCATGAAACGCTATCGAGATCGAAGTCTTCAACTGTTGATTGCTACCGATGTAGCCGCAAGAGGTATTGATGTCAATGATGTGACTCACGTCATTAATTATTCTTTACCTGATGAAATTGAGAATTATACCCACCGTAGCGGCCGAACCGGTCGGGCGGGAAAAACAGGAATTTCCATCGCGATTATCAACTCCAAAGAACTTGGTAAAATCCGCCACATCGAAAGAACCATAGGCAAACAATTTACAAAAGCTGAAATACCAACCGGATTTGACGTTTGTGAAAAACAATTATTTGCATTGGTCCATAAAGTTCACAATGTAGAAGTTAATCAGGAACAGATCGAACAATACATTCCACGGATCATGGATGAATTTAAGGATCTTGACAAGGAGGAAATCATCAAGCGATTCGCCTCCCTAGAATTTAATCGCTTCCTGGAATATTATGCTAAAGCTCCCGATCTCAACATATCTGCCGATGACAGAGGATTTGATCGTTCTGACCGAGCTGAGCGCCCGATGCGATCTGGCGCCAATGCCGGTTATACCCGTTTGTTCATGAACCTTGGTTCAGTAGATGATTTCACCCGGGGTGATATGCTTGGATTTATTTGCAACCACACCCGAATTAGCGGAAAGAGCGTCGGAAAAATTGATCTGAAGGGCGTATTTACATTCTTTGAAATTGAAAATTCTGCCGTTAATCAAGTACTGGAAGGTTTCAAATCTGTTGATTTTCAGGGAAGAAGTGTTCGGATTGAGCTGGCTGGCGACCGCGATAGTGGCGGTGGCTCCCGACATGGTTCAGGCTCTTATCGCGGTGGATCAGGTGGTGGTACACGCTGGGAAGGTGGTGGCGGTTTCCGTGGGGGAAGCAGTGGCGGTGGCCGACGCGAAGGCGGAAGAAGTGGTGGTGGTTTCCGTGACTTTTCAGGAAAACGTCGCGATGATCGTGGCGGAGGTAACTCCGGCGGTTCCCGACGTGAAGGCGGCGACAGACGCAGACGCATTTAAGCGATAAAAGAGCAAAGATAAAGGAGCAAAGACGGAGTTGAAACCCGGGTTTGCTCCTTTTTGTTTTAAACCTGAAGCCAAAAATCAAAACATATTTTTGATCCTTGGTATTTATAATCGGCAATTTAAAAACTGAATTTAAGACAGTTTAAAAAATTAACTTATATAATTCTAAATAACTAGCGACAGCGCTATGGAATACAAGAAGCAGCATCAGACGGCTTAAACAATCCGCTTTCTGAAATCAAGATACCACCAGAATTTGATATATTTATTATATGGAAAAACGTTTTACCAGAAGAGATTTTGTTGAAGCGGCTGCAGTTGCGGCCTCAATGACTTTAATTCCGTTCAACCGGGTATCGGGATATTTCGCAGATAGCGAGGCTCCGTTTTCAGACGGTCCGTCCTGGAAAAGCATTGGAAATAAGATCTATGGTGCAAAAGCTGATGATATGGGCCCTCTGGGCGGAGGTAAGGGTTACAAAAGAATAGTAACGAATGGCGACCTCGTAGCTGAAGATCTTGAATCACTGATAGATTGCCTGGCTAAAGCGAAAGCCGGTCAGACCGTATTTATTCCCGGCAACACGGTGATTGATATGACCACGCTAATTTATATCGACAAGCTGACACTCAAAATTACCGAAGGGGTAACCCTGGCGAGCGACCGTGGGCATAATGGTTCACCAGGTGCACAAATTACCAGCGATAGCCTTGCAACGCCTTTGATGATTGAGGTGATGGGACCAAATGTCAGGATAACTGGTATCCGCTTGCAGGGTCCAAATCCTAAAAGATACCTTGATCATCATAAACGAGCCTTTGGAAATGGCAAGAGCGACTCAGCGTATTATTACAAATTCCCTACTTCGAACGGAATCAATACCAAATTTTCCAAAACTGAAATAGACAATTGCGAGATCTCTGCATTCTCACATGGTGGTGTAGATATCTCTCATGGTAATGATCAGCATATTCATCATAATCTGATACATAAATGCCAGTACAATGGTTTGGGATATGGTGTGGTGCTTGATGTGAGCAATGCGCTGATTGAATTCAATATCTTTAATGAAACAAGACATGCGATAGCCGGAACCGGAAGACCCGGAAGCGGTTACATTGCAAGACATAACATCCATAATTCGACTTCCCTCAGCCATTGTTTTGATATGCATGGCGGCCGTGACAGAAAGGATAACACAGAAATTGCGGGCACTGAAATAGAGAT
>VGGW01000088.1 GCA_016868395.1 Bacteroidota bacterium
GGTGTGAGGAAAATTACATTGGCTTTAGCCCAATCTGCAGACTGAGACTTGACCCGGACCTAAAGCACAAGGCTAGACCGTTGTACTGATTTTCAATTCTTTTAATTGCTCATCAGCAATCGTAGAAGGTGAATCAATCATCACATCCCTGCCGGAATTGTTTTTTGGGAAGGCTATAACATCCCGGATTGAATCCAGTCCGGCGAAAATTGAAACCAGCCTATCAAAGCCAAAGGCAATACCTCCATGTGGTGGAGCACCATATTCAAAGGCATCGAGTAAAAATCCAAACTGGTTTTGAGCCTCTTCCACACTGAATCCCAGGTGTTTAAACATGAGCGATTGAAGTTCTCTGTCGTGGATACGAATAGAGCCGCCACCAATTTCTATTCCGTTTACTACCATGTCATAAGCATTGGCACGAACCTGTCCGGGATTGGTATCCAGCATGCCTATATCTTCAGTCTTCGGAGAGGTAAAAGGATGATGCATAGCATGATATCTGCCACTATCTTCATCCCATTCTAAAAGAGGGAAATCCAGCACCCAAAGTGGGGCAAATTTATCCTTATCACGCAAGCCTAAACGGTTACCCATTTCCAGGCGCAGTTCATTCAATTGTTTGCGAACTCTATCGGTTTGTCCTGCCATAATCAGGATCAGGTCACCCGGTTCAGAATTGAAAGCTTCAGACCATTTCTTCAAATCATCTTCATTGTAGAATTTATCTACTGATGATTTCAAGCTGCCATCAGCGGCGTGACGCATATAAATCAGACCTGTTCCTCCAATTTGCGGACGTTTGATGAAATCGGTCAGTTCGTCAAGCTGCTTTCTGGTATATTCGGCACACCCTTTGGCATTGATACCGATAACTAACTCAGCCTGATCAAAAACCGGAAAATCTTTCCCTTTAACTATCTGATTCAGTTCCACAAATTTCATATCGAAACGGGTATCAGGCTTATCAGAGCCATATAATCGCATGGCATCAGTATATTGCATTCTGGGAACCTGTGCCAGGTCTACACCTTTCACATTTTTGAACAAGGTCCTGATAAGTCCTTCGAAAACGTTTAGAATATCCTCTTGTTCAATGAAAGCCATTTCGCAATCTATCTGAGTAAATTCCGGCTGTCTGTCAGCACGGAGATCCTCATCGCGGAAACATTTTACAATCTGAAAATATCTATCAAAGCCCGAAACCATCAACAATTGCTTGAAGGTTTGCGGAGATTGCGGTAAGGCATAAAATTCACCCGGATTCATGCGGCTTGGAACCACGAAATCACGTGCACCCTCAGGTGTAGACTTAATTAATACAGGAGTTTCAACTTCAATAAAATCCATACCATCAAGGTATTTCCTCACCTCCTGAGCCATTTTATGTCTTAAAACCAGGTTGTTTCTAGCCGGGTTACGGCGTAAATCCAGGTAACGGTATTTCAATCTCAGATCATCACCACCATCCGTTTCATCTTCAATCAAAAAAGGAGGTAGCTTAGCGGGATTCAGTAATTCAAGTTTCGAAACTTTGATCTCAATTTCACCGGTAGCCATTTTCAGGTTCTTGTTTGAACGTTCAATAACTTTACCGCTAACTTTTATTACAAACTCTCTGCCAAGTTCACGGGCCTGGGCTCTCATTTCCGCATCATCGTCTGAATTGAAAGTAAGCTGCGTCATTCCATAACGGTCGCGCATATCGATAAAAGTCATTCCTCCCAGATCACGCGATTTCTGCACCCATCCGGTTAGAGTTACTTCCTTATTCAAATCAGCTATGGTTAGTTCGCCGCAAGTATGTGTTCTTAGCATAATTTTGTCCTAATCCGCAAAAGTACAGTTTTTGTAAAAACGATAAGTAATTTATTGATTTTTTGTAAAAAGCATCTATTACTACATAAAAAATTTGCTTATGGGCTATATGATCGATCTAACTTATAAAATCCGAAAAGAATATACAACACAAAAAATCGCTTCTACCACCGATTTTAAGAGCCGGAAAATTTCTTTGAACAATACAACATTTGTCGTACTTTATCCTCTAGGTATTGAAATCCAAGAGAATATCAATGCATAATTACTCGGAAATTAAACTGATACCGTCGAAAATTTCATCAAATTTATTTTTCGCCTCCATACCATAATAAGGAGTTAATTAATTACAGTGGCAGAGGAAATACCTCTTCGGGCTTGATTCATATAAGATTTGAATTCCACTACCGATTTTTGTTGGCATTATCCTATCAATTTTCTTTATATTTGCTCCATCAACAGGGGTGCCTTGTTTGCGAAATCAAACACAAAAACAGGCTGAGAATATACCCATCTTATATTTGACAATTGACAGTTGACAATTGAGAGTTTCCGCGCGGCACTTTCAGCTTTCAGCTTTCAACTTTCAACTTAAAGAGCACCTGATCCGGATAATGCCGGCGTAGGGAGGTACAAGTTAATGAGCTGCAAAGAACCCCACTTTGCAGGGTTTTTAACTAAAAAATTAATTTAAATTGAAGAAGTTATTCACCATCGCAGTGGCGATACTGATGCCTGTATTGGCTTCAGCTCAATTTTCTATGACAGGAAAAATTTCAGAAAAAAATTCAGGCTTAGTGCTCAAATCTGCCAGTATCAGCCTGGAAAATCCGGCCTTATCGACCCGAACAGATTTAAACGGAAATTTTACTTTTAAAAATCTAAAAACTGGAAATTATCTGATCAAGGTTACTTACATCGGTTATCAGACTCTGGAAAAATCTATCAGCCTTGATGGTAATATTAATTTGAATCTGGAATTGATTCCCAGCAATTTGATTGCAGATGAGGTACTGGTCAGAGCTACCCGCGCATCTGAAAATTCAGCAAGCACCTACCGGAATATCAGTAAAGAAGAGTTAGAAAAAAATAATCTGGGTCAGGATTTGCCTTTTCTCCTGAACCAGACTCCATCTGTAGTTATCAGTTCAGATGCCGGAAACGGAATAGGTTATACCGGTATCCGCATCCGCGGAAGCGACCCAACCCGTTTGAATGTAACCATAAATGGTATCCCCTACAATGATCCTGAAAGTCAGGGTACTTTTTGGGTAAACCTTCCTGATTTTGCTTCTAGTGTTGACAATATCCAAATCCAGAGAGGTGTAGGAACATCTACCAATGGTGCCGGAGCTTTCGGAGGTAGTTTAAATATTCAAACCACTACCAAACAGGATTCTGCATATGCTGAGATTAACAACACTTTTGGTTCATACCAAACCTTGAAAAATACAATTAATGCGGGAACCGGAATGATCAATAATAAGTTCAGCTTTGACGGAAGATTATCACGAATCAAGTCTGATGGCTATATAGACCGCGGTTCGTCTATGCTCAAATCTTATTTCTTAAGTGGGGCATACTACGGTAAAAAAGATCTGATACGTGTCAACGTTTTTTCAGGAGCTGAAAAAACCTACCAGGCATGGAACGGAGTACCCGAAAACCTGCTCAAAACAAACCGTACCTTTAACGGCTTCACTTATGATGACCAGACCGATAATTATACTCAGGACCACTATCAGTTTCTGTATTCACATACATTTTCCGATAAATTTTCGGCTAATACCGCCCTTCATTACACTTATGGTAGAGGCTATTTCGAAGAATTTAAAGAAGATCAGAAACTTGAAAATTATGGTATTAATTCGGCAATTATTGGCTTAAATACCATTGACAGAAGCGATCTGATCAGACGCCGCTGGCTGGACAATAATTTTTATGGTCTCACTTACTCTCTTAATTATAATCCCTCAAAGGAACTTATTTTCACTTTAGGAGGAGCCTATAATGAATACGATGGTGATCATTTCGGTGAAGTAATTCGTGGTCAGTTTATTCCGCTGGCGAATACCATTTCTCCATACTACAAGGGAAATGGCTTTAAGACAGATTTTAATACTTATGCCAAGGCCGATTTTGAACTCGGGAAGCTGAAGTTATTTGCAGATTTACAGTATAGAAGGGTTAGTTACAGGGTTAACGGAACCGATAAGAACAGAATGAATTTAGATCAGGAAGATCTTCTGCATTTTTTCAATCCGAAATTCGGTCTGAGTTATACTCTGAATTCCATGAATAATGTGTATGCTTCAGTTGCGGTTGCCAATAAAGAACCAAACCGCGATGATTATATCAATTCTACCCCGGCCAACAGGCCATTGTCGGAAAATTTGCTTGATATTGAAGCAGGGTATCGGCTTGGGGGTAGCAGAATGAATGCCGGAATTAATGCATATGCAATGATCTACCGCAACCAGCTTGTTCTAACGGGTAAAGTGAATGATGTTGGTGAATATATTCGTCAAAATGTTGAAGACAGCCATCGCTACGGTATTGAAGCTGATGCCAGGTTACAGATTAATAATAAATTAGCCTGGTCTTTTACCGCCTCAATAAGTGATAATAAGATAAAAGATTTCACAGAATATGTGGATGATTATGACAATGGCGGACAGATTGTAAATAACTATAGCAACACTGATCTGGCATTTTCTCCAAATTTTATCGGATCCGGGGAACTGAGCTGGCAGGCCTTCAAGAAAACTGAAATTGCCCTATTAAGCAAGTATGTAGGTAAGCAATACCTGGATAATACCTCCAATGCGCAAAGAAGCCTTGATGCATTTTTTGTAAATGATTTGCGTTTAAGATGTAATACTTCGTTCAAAGGGGTAAAAAATATAGGAATAACTTTATTGGTTAATAATGTGTTCTCTGAACTTTACCAAGCGAATGGATATACCTTCAGTTATTTATATGGTGGGGAATTTACCACTGAAAACTTTTTTTACCCACAGGCACCACGTAATTTTTTACTTGCCCTGAGTTTAAAATTTTAATTAAGGCTGACAGGGTTTTGAACCCTGTCAGCCTTACCCTGTCAGCGTTAAATAACTATTATGAAAAAATACATCTCCAAATTCCATTACCTGACCCAGGATCTTCCAAATAGAAGCCATGTTGAACAAACAGCAATTGCCTGTAAATCAGGAGCTAACTGGATCCAGTATCGTTGTTTAACCAAGACGGATGCTGAGCTTATTGAAGAAATAAATCTGGTCGCATCGATTTGCGACGACTGGGGTGCAACACTGATTCTGACCAATCATTATCATCTGCTGGATAAGGTGGATGCTCAAGGGGTACATTTGGAGGATATGCAGGCAGATTTTGTTAAGATTCGTGAAATTATCAGTGATGAGAAGACTCTTGGAGCATCAGCCAATACCGTTGAAGATATTCAACGAATCTATTCTTCGGGAGTGGTAGACTACATCGGTTGTGGACCATTTTCGAAAACTAATACCAAGCCCAATGATTATCCATTGCTGGGAATAGATGGCTACGCTAAACGAATCGTTGAAATGAAGGAAAAGGGCATTGAAATACCAGTTTTAGCAGTTGGAGGAATCAAAATTGAAGATACAAATCATCTTCTCCATACCGGAATTCACGGGATTGCAATTTCAGCTTCTGTGAATCTGGCGGATGATCCTGCCGAGGCTTTCAAGAGTTTTTATAAAAAGATCTATTAAGGTTTGGTAAGGATTAAAGTATTATTCCGGGAAAATGTAGAATTTGACTTCAAAATAAGGAGCATTAAATATCCCTCTGAGGTTAAATGATTAAATTTTAAAAATCAATACCTGTGTGTTATAGGTCAATTCAGTCCTTTCCTTCACCTTAGTTCCTGCAAGAAAGCGCATGCTAAGTTAAATTACCGATAGCCGGAAGCTAACTCCTCCGGCAAGGGTTATTTTACCCAGAGCTTTATTTCATGGGGACAAAAAGCCCGGCAAAATGACCACCTGCCATCTGAAATAAACCTGGGTGGCAGCTGTAGCTTTTTTGCAATAAAAATTTTAGCGTAACTTATAAATCTGCTGCAAAAAACTACGGCAGAACACAGGACTACCGGGACCTAAAGTGCACAGACCCTGCTTTCTAAAACAAATGAAAACCAGGCCATCTAAACTTTTCACAGTCAGATTTTATATTGAACTCCGGTTAAATTAAAAACAAAATATCTAAGTTTGATCCATGTCATCCCATCATATTGTTCGCGAAAAACAAGAGCCGGCCTTGCTGATTCTGAGCCTGGAAGGTTTTGATTACGAAAACCTCGGACAAATACTTGAATGGAGCCCTACCGTGATCGTAATGCAGGAAATTTATGAATTAGCCGATTCGCTTGCCTTCAAGATTGATGCAGTTATTACCCGCGACCCTCATTTCAATACTCAGGAAGATACACGCTTAATCATTACGGATATTGATCCTGTTGAAGATGCTTTTAAATTCCTGATTGGCGAACATTACAGCGCTGTAAATGTCATAGCCTCCGAATTTCTATTAAAAGATTATGCACTATTTGTCGATTATATTGATATTGTAGTATTTGTAGCCGAAAAAAAAATATTTCCGGTAAGATCCGGATTTAGTAAATGGCAACCCGCAGGTGAACAGATAAAGTTTCTTCATGAGGTTCACGACCTCCATACCCGGGGATTAAAAAAATTAGAAGATCATGTTTATGAAACAGAAAAAGATGGATTTTATGTTCTTCAATTTGATCAGGAATTTACTTTCATAGCGGAATCGATTTAAGATGAGAATTAGAAATGCAAGCCCTCAGGATATTCCGGTAATATCGGATCTCGCTGAACAAATCTGGTGGCCTTCCTACAGAGATATTATTTCTGATGATCAAATCAGCTTTATGCTGAAAGATATGTACTCCGAAGAAAGCTTAAAAAAACAGCTGGATTCTAAAATTGAATTCATTTTGGCTGAAAGAGAAAACATACCCATAGCATTTGCAGGATTTTCACTCATCGAACCTGAAGTTTACAAACTCCATAAACTCTATGTACTTCCTTCTGAACAGGGTAAGGGAACCGGCAAAAAGTTGATTGAATATATTTCAAATATAGCCAGAGAACAGGGAGCAAAGATCCTGGAACTCAATGTCAATAGAGGAAATCCTGCATCAGAATTCTACAAAAAAGTTGGATTTGAAATCCATCTAACTGTCGATATCACTTACCACCATTTTATTTTAAACGACTTTGTCATGAGAAAAAATCTCTGATAAGTCTCAGCATTAAGGCCGGCTGTTTAACTTCGGAATTCTTTTGGGCGTATCTTCACCCGAAACAATGCTTCTTGCACTCAGAGCAATCGCTTTGATTGTTGCATGAATATTGGCAACTTCCAGAGTTTCATATTCATCATTAACTGTATGGTAGAATTTATCTGAATCAATCTGGTCGGTTGAAATGGTATGTGCCGGCACTCCCAAAGCGGCAAGGGTCGCATTATCGCTGCGGTAAAATAAATTTTGGGTAGGATAAGGGTCAGGGTGAAACTTAAAATCAGTTCCGACAAGATTTTTCTGGAGAATTTCGCCAAAATCAGATCGCTCATAGCCTGTAATAAAGGCTGCATTTTTGCCAAATTTTGATTCTTTACCGATCATCTCTATGTTAAACATCGCCACAACATCATCCGGATTTAAGAGGGAAGAGAAATGGCGGGCTCCAAAACCTCCAACTTCTTCTGCTGTAAAAGCAACAAAGATTAAAGTACGTTCATTATTATTCAACTTTTTATAATACTTAGCCAAAGAAATGACGGCGGTAGTTCCGGAAGCATCATCATCAGCCCCATTCGCAATGGCATCACCATCAACTTCCTTAACAATACCCAAGTGATCATAATGTGCGGAAATTAAAACCAATTCTTTGGGTTTAGATTTACCGGGCAACATCCCGGCAACGTTAAATAATGGGAGTTCTTCAATTTTATTACTGAAACTAACCTGAAAGGTGGCTGCATTCGATTCGCCAAGAATGAACACTGCAGCGCCCGATTGATTTTGCTTTTCAACAATACGGCCACGAACACTATTGTCTTTCAGACGTTTAAACATTGGAGCATGCTGCTGTTCAACAAGTACCAGCACAGGTGATTTCATAGCTGCTATCTCACGGTATTTTTGAATAAAGGGATCTCCGGCAGCGATAGAAATCACTTTATTACCCGAACTTTGATCAAAGTCTGAAGATGGCAAATCTGAAATGAGCAAAACATTTTGCTGCTCGATTAACTTTCCATTGATTGTTGCCCGGATAGTTTCCGGCTTAATTCTTTTAACGATAAAGTCCTGCCTAAAATCATTATCCCCATTCAATGGTTTAAGTCCTATCTGCTGAAACTCATTTTCAATAAATTTTGCTGCCCGATCTATGCCCGGGGTAAATGTACCCCTACCTTCCATTTCATCGGAAGAAAGGGTTTTAATTAATCTGGCCACATCATTTTCATTAATAATCTGCTCAGGTTTCTGTACTGCACATGCCGCCAGAAATAAAATAGCAATAAAGCCTCTTACTTGTTTTTTCATATTCATTTGTTCTCCATTTGAACTCCCTTTTTTGTTGTTGATGTCTTTAAAGTTTTTGAAAAGTAATATTATCAGGAAGGACTAAATAATTCCTTGCTGTGAAGTTATAAAAAATAGTATTGTAACAACAGCATCAATAAGCATAGCAGCAAAGATGCCAATTAATCAATTTCAAAACCGGCATTAATTACTTTCTTTTAGGAGGTTTTTCCGACGCCGCGAATCTTCTATCGCTATCAGGTTAATTCGGATGTTTCATTGCTCCTGAACAGCACCTATGGAAATCTTGAGCCTTCCCTGGGGGTGTATCAAGGCGCACTAAGGATCAATTATTTGCCAAAAACATATATAAACCTCAATTGATAAGGAATACCTACTCCATAATATTTAAGAAAATCGTACCTTTACAGCATTAGAATCCAGCGATATGAAAGAAATAACAGTACAAGAGCTAAAGGAAAAAATCAACAACAAAGAAGATTTTCAGTTAATTGATGTTCGCGAGACTTTTGAGTATGAAATGTCGAATTTAAACGGTCTTAATATCCCTCTGGCCGGTATTATTCTTGAGGCTTCAAAAATCAGTAAGGATAAGCCTGTAATTATTCAATGCCGTAGTGGAGCGCGAAGTGCCGCGGCCTTGAATCAGCTTGAGCAGCAGCTGGGATATACTAATCTATACAATCTCAAAGGTGGTATTTTGGCATGGAAAGCTGAGTATGAGCCTGATATGCAGGTATATTAATCCAATATGCTAAAGAAAATCTTGTTGAATATTTTCCTGAATGTAGCAATTATTATACTGGTGATGTGTATTGCCTGGGCTGTAAAAAACGCGTTCTATCTTTATGTATTTGCTGCAATACCCCCACTGGCTATGCTAATCTATTTGAAGTTCAGACTAGTTAAAAGTTTCCGAAGTTTGACAAATAAAACTCAGAAATAAAACTGTAACAACTCACAACTTGATCAGTCCTAAACCCGGGGTATCTGATAATTGCCATTTACCATCATTAAAATCCGGGTCTTTATATGGATTGTTACTGGTAAGAAAAGGTCCATCGAGGTCTACCCAGTCGCATAAAGGAGCCAGTGCAGCCGCACCAAGTGTTCCACAGCTTGTTTCACTCATACAACCAATCATAGTTTTCATACCCAATTCTTTTGCCTTCATAATCATGCGATATCCTTCATGCATGCCTGCACTTTTCATGAGCTTTACATTGATTCCATGGTAAACCCCTTTAGCTTTTTCAACATCCGAAAATCGTTGAACAGATTCATCCCCAACAATGGCAACCGGACTTCTCTCCGTAATCCAGGCATTTGAATCAGGGTCATCTTTTGCCATAGGCTGTTCAATTAACACAACACCCTGCTCCTGTAACCACAAGACCATATCCAGACCCTGCTGTCGATCAGTCCAGCCCTGATTAGCGTCTACATACAATGGTTTATCTGTGACTGAACGTATCGTATTAATCAGTTCCTGATCATTATCTCTCCCAAGTTTGACTTTGATGATGTGGCAACTTTCTCCTTCTTTAATTTTTTGAAGTATCACTTCCGGTGTATCAATGCCTAGAGTATAAGAAGTTGGTGGCATTTTAGCAGGATCAGCATTAAAGTACTTGTAGCAAGCCTTTTGTTCAATCTTACCTCGCAGATCCTGCAGTGCAATATCAATGGCAGCTTTAATATTAGGATTTCCGGAAGCAATACTGTCTAAATAAACAATAAGCTCATCGAAATTGAATGGGGCCTTGAGCCATGAAAGATCCACTTTTGACATAAAAGAATTGGCAGTTTCAATACTTTCCCCCATGTAGGGCACCATGGATGCTTCTCCATAACCTGTAAGCCCTTCATGGCTAATCTCCAGCAACATGATTGGGGTAAAAGTTCTTGAGAACTTGGCAATTGTGAATGGATGCCTGAGCTTAAGTTCAAACGGTTTATAGCTGATGTTCATGACCACAAATTAAGAAGACGAAATAACAAAATTTTAACTTAGTTAAAGCTATATTACGGAACCGATTTTTTTGTAAAATAAGGAATAGAATCCTTAGTTTAACTAAGCATAATATTAATTTTAAGGTCTCAACAACAAAAACCAGCATTCTCTCTATGGAAAAAATGAAAATTTCAACTGCGCAATTTGAGAATAAAAGTGGCGATAAGGACTATAATTTATCGGTGATTGAAAAATTGGCAAAAGAAGCCGCACAAGGAGGCTCAAAGGTAATCGCATTTCATGAATGCTCCATTACCGGATATACTTTTGCCAGAAAACTTTCAAAGCAACAAATGCTTGATCTGGCTGAATTAATTCCCCAGGGGCATAGCATAACTCGCCTTACTGAAATTGCTCAAAAGTATAAAATTGCAATTCTTGCCGGTCTTTTTGAGAAAGATACAGAAGGGAATTTGTTTAAGGCCTATGTATGTGTTGATGAAAAGGGGCTGGTAGCCAAACACAGAAAATTACATCCTTTTATCAATCCGCATTTAACCCCCGGAAACAGTTATACACTATTCGAAATCCATGGATGGAAATGTGGAATTTTAATATGTTATGATAATAATGTCCTTGAGAATGTGCGGGCAACTGTTCTGCTCGGAGCCAATATCATCTTTATGCCCCACGTTACGATGTGTACCCCCTCAACACGACCAGGAGCAGGATTTGTTGATCCTCAATTATGGTATAATCGCGAAAATGATCCCAGCTCCCTGCGACTTGAGTTTGATGGTATGAAAGGAAGAGCCTGGCTGATGAAATGGCTACCTTCAAGAGCTTATGACAATGGAATTTATGCCGTTTTCTCAAATCCCATTGGCATGGACGACAATCAGTTAAAAAATGGATGTTCTATGATTATAGATCCATTTGGTGATATTTTGGCTGAGTGCCGGACTTTTGATGACGCCTTTGTCAGCACAACCTTAATTCCCGAAAAACTGAAACTGGCCGGTGGCTACCGTTATACTCAGGCAAGAAGACCTGAACTCTATAAAGAAATTATCTCTGAACATCATCAGCCTGAACTTCATGTGGCCTGGTTAACCACTGAGAAAAAAAATAGTTAGCCCGACC
>VGGW01000089.1 GCA_016868395.1 Bacteroidota bacterium
CTGAACAATGAATTTTTACAGGAGGCAGTGCAAGCTCTTCAACGATATCCATGTTGTCAATCTTCATGGCATCATCAATTGATTTTCCTTTTAACCATTCGGTTGCCAGAGAAGAGGATGCAATAGCCGATCCACAACCAAAAGTCTTGAATTTTGCATCAGTTATCATATGATTTTCATCAACCTCAATTTGAAGGCGCATGACGTCGCCACATTCCGGTGCTCCAACCAAACCGGTACCAACTTTGGCACTAGCTTTATCAAGTGTACCGACATTACGCGGGTTGGTGTAGTGATCAATTACTTTTTCTGAATATGCCATATTTTCTATTTTTTGTGTTGTCTGTTATTTATTACCAGTTTTCGATTATATGTGGTGTTTGTCTGTTTAGAGTTTATTGGATGGTCATTAAAAATTATAACCTATAACTTACAACTTCTTAGTGTTCTGCCCATTCAATCTTATCCAAATCAATACCTTCTTTGAACATTTCCCATAATGGAGATAGGTCGCGCAGATGATTGACTGCTTTTTTGGTTTGCTCAATGGCAAAGTCTACTTCCTCTTCCGTGGTAAATCTTCCCAGTCCGAAGCGAATGGATGAATGTGCTAAATCATCCGATAATCCCAAGCTTTTTAAAACGTAGGAAGGTTCAAGTGAAGCCGATGTACAAGCCGAACCAGATGAAACGGCAAGGTCTTTCATCGCCATCATCAAACCCTCACCTTCAACATATTTGAATGAAATATTAGCCACATGAGGTAAACGATGTATTAAATTTCCGTTCACGTAGCTTTCTTCCAACTCAGTAAGTGAGGCTTGCAATTTATCGCGTAGTTTGGATAAGCGCTTCGCATCATCACCCATCTCTAAACGGCAGAGTTCACAGGCTTTGCCTAAGCCGACGATGCCCGGCACATTTAATGTACCTGAACGCATTCCCCGCTCATGACCTCCGCCATCCATTTGTGCAGTAACTTTTACCCTTGGATTTTTACGCCGAACATACAAGGCACCAACACCCTTCGGTCCATACATTTTATGGGCGGTAAATGCCATCAAGTCAATTCCTTCCGCATTGACATCTACCGAGATTTTCCCTACAGTTTGCGTTGCGTCAGTCATGAATAAAGCACCATGCTTGTGTGCAATAGCAGCAATTTCTTTAATCGGCTGTATTACTCCGATCTCATTATTTCCGTGCATGATTGCAACCAATATCGTTTTTTCAGTCATGGCAGCTTCCAGTTCTGCCAAATCGATCAAACCATCCGATTGAACCGGCAAATAAGTAACCACACCCCCCATTTTTTCTACATGTTTACAGGCATCCAAAACGGCTTTATGCTCAGTAACACAGGTGATGATATGATTACCTTTGTCTTTGTACATCTCAAAAACACCTTTAATCGCCAGGTTGTCCGACTCGGTAGCACCTGAAGTGAAAATGATTTCTTTTTCGTTTGCTCCAATCAATTTTGCAACCTGCTCACGGGCATAATCCACACCCTCTTCCGCAGCCCATCCAAAGGCATGATTTCTACTTGCAGCATTTCCAAATTTAGTATTGAAATAAGGCAACATCGCCTCCAGAACCCTAGGATCCATAGGGGTTGTTGCATTATTATCTAGGTATATCGGCAAATTCATTTTTAATCTTTTTTGTACGATACAAAGATAAGAAAATATTTCCTGCTTAATTATCAAATTAGTTAGGTCAGTATCAATAAAATGGTCATTTTTATGCCATAAAATGTAAGCATGGAAAAGATTGAACACATCGGAATTGCCGTCAAATCATTAAAAGATGCCACAGCCATATATGAGACTTTATTGGGTTGTGCCAGCTACAAGACCGAAGAAGTAATCTCCGAGCATGTCCTCACCGCCTTTTTTAAAATTGGAGATAGTAAAATTGAATTGCTCGAAGCCAGTTCTCGTCAAAGTGCCATTGCCACTTTTATTGAAAAAAGAGGGGAGGGAATCCATCACATCGCCTTTGCCGTTGACAATATCCTAGAAGAAATGGCGCGGCTCAAGGCAGAAGGCTTCACCTTGCTCAATGAAGTCCCAAAAATCGGAGCAGACAATAAAATGGTCTGTTTTGTACATCCAAAATCTGCTAATGGGGTGCTTATCGAACTTTGTCAGGAGATAAAATAAGCTAGTTTAATAGTACACAGATTAAAGGACGTATCATACTTCTTTGGGTCAGGCTCAGATCTACAATAATTTAATTTTAGAAAGCAATACCTGTGTTTTATAGTTCGGTTCAGCCCTTTCCTTCGGGGTTTTAGTGTATGTAATCCCCTTTGGTCGGTGCTATCACCGTACCAAGCACGATCATATCATTGATTGGTGATAATACCAACCACAGGCAAATATCGAATAGCCCTGAGCTACTTCCTCAGGCAAGGTTTATTTTACCTAGGCCCGGGTTTCATGGGTAGAGACACCCGGGTGGCAGCTGTAGCTTTTTGCCGGGCAGATTTTTATACTTCAGAGGCATTCTAAGGCAAAAACTACGGCAGAACACGGGACTAGCGAGGCCGAAGAATTACAGACCCTGCTTTCCAAAACAATAAAATCAATCAACCTAAAATTAGTCCGGCAAATTTCCCTCTGGTCGGTGGTGTCGTTGTACTAGGTACGATCAAATCATAAGTAGTTGCTAATACCAACCACGGGGAAACCGTCTTTGATTATGCTTTAACTTTTAAAAATTCCTCATTTTCTTTATATTATTTACAATTGAACTTTTATTAAAAATATTTTTTTCTATATTTGCACCTCTTAAAAAGTATTGAAGATGAAAGCTGAATTACATCCCAAAAATTACAGATTAGTTGTGTTTAAGGACATGTCTAATGAATATTCTTTCTTAACTAAATCATGCATTGATACCAAAGAAAGCATCAAATGGGAAGATGGTAACGAGTATCCACTTGTAAAATTAGAGATATCACACACCTCTCACCCTTTTTACACCGGTAAAATGAAATTGGTTGACACCGCCGGTCGGATTGATAAATTCCGTTCACGCTACGAAAAAAAATAAGAATTTTTTAGGATAAATGTTAAGTCCCGGCTCATAAGGTCGGGACTTTTTTTATTTTTGTTTCATGAGTATTATTCTTTTTGACGATCAGTTCAGAAGTAATTTGCTTCCCTTAGTTTATACCAGACCGGTCTCTGAACTTAGGGTCGGAATTTTGACGATCGTAGAAAAGTGGAAGAAACATCTCAAAACAGATGCAAGCTATCTAACAGAGAATTACCTTCAGGAAAAATACCCGATCAAATATCTGCCCCTGAATCTGTTTATTAACGGCTCAATATGCCCTGATGAAAGCCTTCTGGATGCCCTCGACGCGCTGCATGAAGGGGAGGCCCTGGTTTCCAATCAATTGCTTATTGCTGCCCGACTGGCTCAAAACGAGGCAAAAGTCTTCAGTCCTTTTCACCTTGAACAACTCAAATTATTGGAATATAACAGGTCGTTCACCAGGATCGTCTATCCGGAAGATATTTTTACTTTCAATGACCCGGAAATCAGAAATGATTTTAAACTGATTACTCAGGGTCGGCAATCCTGCAAATTGAGTAGCACCAACTCCATCTTGGGAGATGATATTTTTATTGAAGAAGGGGTAGAAGCCGAATGTTCAAGTTTTAATACACGTACCGGTCCTATTTACTTGGGTCACAGAGCCCTAGTAATGGAAGGTTGCCATATTCGGGGTTCCTTCGCTCTGGGTCATGATTCTGTGATTAAAATGGGAGCAAAGATCTATGGAATGACTTCTGTTGGTCCTCATTCAAAAGTTGGGGGTGAAATCAATAACTCTGTCATCTTCGCCAATTCATCAAAAGGACATGAAGGTTATTTGGGTAATTCGGTCATCGGGGAGTGGTGTAATATTGGGGCCGACAGCAATAATTCGAACATGAAAAACAATTATGCTGAGGTTAGATTATGGGATTATCCTACTGAGGGCTTTCGTAAAACCGGATTACAGTTTTGTGGATTGATTATGGCTGATCAGGCTAAATGTGGAATCAATACCATGTTTAATACCGGCACGGTTGTAGGTGTAGGGGCGAATATTTTTGGATCCGGCTTCCCAAGAAATTTTGTGCCCGACTTCGCCTGGGGTGGAAATTCAGGTTTTGAAGTCTATACACTGAAGAAAATGTTTGAAACTGCCACCGGAGTATATGCCCGCAGAAATGTTGAATTTGATAGCATTGAGAAAAACTTGTTGAGCCGGGTATTTGAGTTGACAGAACAATACAGAAGATTTTAACTTACAAAAATAATGAGAAAAAAGATAGTAGCCGGTAACTGGAAAATGAATATGAGCCTTACTGAAGGCCGGGAACTTTTCTCAGAAATTAAAAAATTAATCCGCGAGGAAGTTAAAGGTAATCAGGGAGTCATTGTTTGTCCGCCCTTTATCCATATCAGCAGCTTTGCCCAGTCCTTAGCCCCTGAGGATAGAGTTGCTTTGGGAGCTCAAAATTGTCATCAGTCTGATAGTGGTGCATTCACCGGTGAGATTTCTGCTTCCATGTTGGCTTCTGCAGGTGCTTCTTATGTGATTATCGGACATTCGGAACGCCGGCTGTATTTTTCAGAATCGAATGCCCAATTAGCACAGAAGCTCGATGCGGTCTTTAAAAACGGAATCCTCCCTATATTTTGTATTGGGGAGACCCTCGAACAACGGAATGACGGTTCCTATTTTGAGGTGATCAAACAACAGTTAGCCGAATCGGCCTTTCATCTTCAGGAAGCAGATTTCGCAAAGCTTGTGATTGCCTATGAACCTGTTTGGGCCATAGGAACGGGCTTAACTGCGAGTCCGGAGCAGGCTCAGGAAATTCATTCCTATATCAGGAATCTGATTGCCGAAAAATATGATCTAAGCCTTGCCGGGGATCTGACAATTCTTTACGGTGGTAGCTGCAATCCAAAAAATGCTTCCGAATTGTTTGCTCAGCATGATATTGACGGCGGACTCATTGGCGGTGCATCATTAAAAGCCCGCGATTTTGTAGAGATCATAAAAGCCCTAGATCAGAAATGACCTATATTGAGCTGATTATTACACTTCAGTCTGCTGAAGAATTTCATAAAGATTTACTGATCAATGCTTTGTCTGAGATTGGCTATGATACCTTCGAGGATACCGATCAGGGATTTAAAGCTTATATCCCCGAACCCGATCTCGATCTTGAGCAATTGGAAAACTTAGCCCTGAATTATGCTGATCTGTTCAGCTTTTCCTATATCCTGAACACAATTCCGCACCAAAACTGGAATGAAATATGGGAAAGTAATTTTGAACCGATTCAGCTTGGAGGTAAATGCTATGTCAGGGCAACCTTTCATGAAGCCCATCCTGAATTTGAATATGAAATTGTCATCGATCCTAAGATGGCTTTTGGTACCGGGCACCATCAAACCACTGCATTGATGATGGAATTTATGCTTGAGCAAAACTTCAAAGGGAAAACGGTGCTGGATATGGGCTGCGGCACCGGAATATTGGCCATTCTCGCCTCCAAATTAGGAGCTTCCCAAGTGATGGCTATCGATTATGATGAAATCTGCTATGAAAGTACGCTCGAAAATGCAGAGCTGAACAACATTAACAATATAACAGTGCTCCAAGGTTCAAAGGAAGTCATACCCAATCAAAAGTTTGATATCATTATGGCTAACATTAACCGAAATATTTTGATTGATCAATTGGCGGTATATGCTCAGGTTTCAAAGCCCGAAACCTTGCTTTTTCTGAGTGGTTTCTATGAGGAACCTGATTTAAATATTTTGAAAAATTCTGCCAAAGCTGTCCATTTCGAATACCTGAAGCATCAGACCTTGAACAACTGGGTGGCTGCCCAATTCAAGTACTTAACCTGAGTTCGACATAATTTTTCATAAACCACCTATCTGCCTAGCGGAAGGCAGAGAAATATCCAATTGTATGATTTTCTAGTCCACCATTTAGGCGAAGATAGCCTTAAAGCTTCGCTACTATAATCTACCAGCTCTGTTTCTTTGGTTGGTGTTTTAATGGTACCAGGTTCGATCTTAGCATTAGCCACTGATAACAACAAACACATGGAAATTAATCAGACAGCCTTTAGAACATTTTCCTCATTGTGGCATGTTTCTTTCCAAAGGTAGCCCCGGTGGCTTCATGGATGGCGAGCATCTTATCATTAAAATCGCCAACCCAAGACAGTTCCAGCTCCTCGTATTGGTTTTTGGGGATGACATATTCCTTCAGTTTAATGAACAAAGCCGATTCCAGTCCGTGTTTTTGATAAGCTTTCTTCGTACCCATCACCACCGCCCTCATCCGCTTGACGCCTTTCCAGCGATAATACAGGAACTTCAATTTTTCAATTAGTCCCAATTTGCCGTTAAAGCTTTTAATCATTTGATTGGCATCGGGCAGAATGACAACCACCGATGCCGGTTCATCATGAATGTAGGCAAACCAAATCAGCTTCTCATCCATGACTGTTTTCATCTTGTTGAAGGTTTCAAGAATTCCTTTGGTTTGCAGGGGCACAAAGTTTTCAAAATTCTGCCAGGCATCGTTATAGATTTCCGCGAAATCTTTGGCGAAATCTTCCAGCTTAGTCACATCCAGGTGTTTGAAGGTATAACCCGGTTTATTGGAAACCCATTCGGCGATCTTGGTAAAGCGCTCTGGAAATGGTTTCATGACCTGCAAATGATTGGTAATCTGCTCATACAGGGTGCTGAAGCCATAGTTCTCAAATAAATTTTTATAATAAGGATGATGGTAATTCATTCCATAGGAAGGGGTGGTAAAACCTTCGATTAATAGTCCCCAGAAACTATCATTCTCGCCGAAGTTAATGGGTCCATCCATGGCTTTCATACCCTTTTCCTTCAGCCAGTTCTCGGCAGTTCTAAACAAGAGGCTCGCGGCCTCGGTATCATCGATACATTCAAAAAATCCAATTCCGCCGGTGGGCTGCCCCGACTGATAAGCCTTTTTCTCATTCACAAATGCCGCTATTCTGCCAATGAGCTGACCCTCATCTGATTTCAGCACCCACCGTGTGCAGACCCCATGTTGATGCAGCTCGTTCTTTTTAGGATCGAAAACAGCTTCAATGTCCTGGTCGAGCGGACAAACCCAGTAGGGGTCATTCCGATAGAGTCTTCGTGCTACGTCTAAAAACTCGCGGGCAGTATTTTTATTCTTAACTTCTGTTAGAATCATGCATTGAGGGAATAAAATAAAAAAAGCATTCAGAGAACTGAATGCCTGAGTATTAGGGCAATGATTCCTTAAAAATCATCGTCATCATCATCGACGAAATCATCGAAAGCCGGTATGTCATCATCCAGTGGAAGATCAAAATCATCTTCATCATCTAAAATGGATGAGATGCCCTGCTTGGGATCAGACAAATTGGTCTTTTTTTTCTCGGGATGCTTGGATCCGCTGCTTTTAGTTACTTTTTTTGGCGACTTCATTGCTGCAAATTACGCGTTTTTAGTTTTTATGCTTTAGTATGATAAATTTAACAAGATTTTGAAATTTCAAACCTCTTTTTTCATTTTTATTTATTCTTCGGTTTTTACTCCGTTCGTTCCCCAATCTCATTACCATCAGAAATCAAATCCTCCAGTTTCGGAAGCTCTTTGGTCGAATTGATACCGAAATAATCCATAAAAAGCCCGCTGGTGGCATATAGCAGGGGTTTTCCTAACGTTTCTGCCTTGCCAACAATGCTGATCAGCTCCTTTTCCAGGAGTTTTTGAACGGTATAATCGCAATTCACTCCGCGTATCTGCTCGATCTCCAGCTTGGTTAGGGGCTGTTTATAAGCAATGATACTGAGCGTTTCTAATGCGGCCTGACTCAGTTTCTTCTTCGACCGCTGAATCTGCAATTGATTGATTACCGGATAATACTCCTTGCGGGTCAGAAATTGATAGCCTCCGTTCAAATGAACCAGCTCAATGGCTAAGTTCAAATCCCGGTATTTCTGATCGATCTGCTCAATGCAAACCGCAATGTCCTCCGCTGAAATTTCCTCCTCAGCCAGCTCAGTCAGAACCTGATGAATCTCTTCCACAGAAATGCTTTTGTCGGAAGCAAATATCAGGGCTTCAATCAATTGTTCGGAATTGCTCAAACTCATGGACAAACATAACACATTGCCCTTTAAACAAAAAAAATCTTGTAAAAATTTTGAAGAGGTTTTTTCCTAGCGCAGATAGTTCAAAAAGATCTAAAATTTTTCGTCTAAACGGGGATGTGGAGAAAGACTTCAGTGCCGGATGCACCGGTTTGTCTCTGACTGATTTGAATGGAAGTTGTGTTGATTCTGTTGTGGAGTTGGATGCGCTCCTGGATTATATTTAAACCTCGGCTTTTGTGATTATTATCGGTTTTTTTTGCCGAGGAATTATCAATACCGATACCATTATCAGTAATTTTTATAGTTAGTACATCTTCCCGAATTGTGAAATCAATTTCAATAAAGCCATCCCCCTCTATTGGCATAATACCATGCCAAATGGCATTTTCAACGAAAGGTTGTAAAAGCATAGGTGGTATTAGTATTTCCTCGATATCAATTTCCTGGTCAGCATTTATCGAGTAATTCATTTTTTTACCCAATCTTACTTTTTCTACTGAAAGATATAACTCTAAATATTCAATTTCTTCAATTAAAGTAATTGAATTTTTTAAACAAATTTCGAGGTGTTTTCGAATCAGCTTTGCAAGGTTAGCTAAAACTTGATTGGCTGAATTTAGTTCATTAGAACAAATAAAATATTGAATGGTGTTGATTATATTAAATAAGAAATGAGGGTTCATTAAGGCCTGCAATGCTTTTTGTTCAAGTGTCGCAACAGTATTACGGACAATTAGCTCCTTTATCATTAACTTTTTCTTACGGAAATAGGTTAAAGTAATTCCAATCAGTATTAAAAGGAGAAAAATTGAGATTATCCCAGTTATTAACCACCAATATTGTGTTTCCTTTATTTTTTGTTTTGCTATGATAAGTTCATTTTCCTTAAGTTTTTGAAGTTGATAAAAGTTGGAAGAAGTTTTTGTGATATTATCGGATAAGTTTTTCACGAGTTGTAGGCTATCGTAGGAATATACTTTTTTGAGGTATTCCAGGGCTTTAGCAAGATTTTTTCTTTTGAGTTCAAGTTCATAAGCTGTGTATAAATAAAAATGGACGAATTTGGTATCCTTTAAATTTTTTGAATATTTAATATCTTCTTTAATGGCGCTATCCGTTTTTGAAAAATGATTCTGTTCTAAATAAATAGAAGCCAGTGTTAAATTCGAACCGGCCAGAACTCTGTATAAATTATCTTTTTTGGCTTTACTGATGGCATCAAATAAATTCTTTTCAGCTTTATTGTAATCTTTCAGATTATAATAAATGACACCAAAGTTTTGTGAAATGAGGACAAAACTACTTGAATCTTTCAATCTGACGAAAATCTTCCGGCTTTTTTCAAGGAATTTAAGAGATTTAGCATATTCACCTCTATTAATAAAAATATTCGAAATATTCATGTATATTCCGGCGTTCAATTCATGAATATTTAGCGGTTTAGTGATTGATAAAGCCTTACTGAAATAGTTTAAAGCTTTTTCATAGTCAACATCTCTATACAGGTTTCCAAAATTGGCATAAACTCTGGCTTCATTTTTTTTATCCTTTAGATATCTGAAATATTTCAATGCCTCCGTATAGTTTTTTACAGCATTTTGATTATCGTTTAAATAATAGAATCCAACTCCCTTGATTCTATGGGCTTCTGCCATTCCGCCGATAAATTGAAGTTTTTTAGAGATAATCAATACACTATCTGCTATTTTGATCATTTTATTCGGGTCAACCAAACGAAGGTTAAATGCATCATTATTCAAACGGATCACCTCAAGAGTGTCGGGTAGAATTATTGAAGAATTTGAATCAAGAACTACATAGTTCTCCGATGATAACCAATAGTTCGACCTTCGTGAAAAAAAACAAGAAGGGTAATTACAATTAATGTCCCAAATGAAGCCTTTAGAGCAAGTTAATTTTTCAACTTTGAATCCAATAAAATTTAAATTAACATTCAAACGATCTCTAAATCAGTAAATTAAATGTTTAACAAATTATTTTTCAGCTAGGAAAAAGAGGTGAAAGGTCTCAATCACTTTGGCCGCTTTTTCAGAATTAAAATAATCAATTCTTGGTTTAATGTTTCAGTAAATAGAATGTTTTACACTCATAAATCGAGGAATATCCTAAAAGCTATTTTTGATGAAGATCAACAGTGTTATTTAGAATAAACAATTTTATTGGCTTATATTTTTATTAATTTCGAAAGTGAAAATCAAAATATATTAAAAAGATGCTTCGATTTATCTAAGAAGTCAGCTACTCTCCTTCTCGAGACCGTATGTTCGGATTTATCTGACATTTTAACGATCAACCCACTCCTATTGGAATAATTTTTTAAATGTTTGAAATTAATGATTGTGGACTTGTGAATTCTAATAAATCCTGAACCATCAAGTAATTCTTCGTATTCCTTTAAATGCTTAGATACAACAATCCTTTCTTGATTTTCTAAATGAAAAATAGAATAATTACTGTCCGCCTCAATAAAAATGATATGGTCAATATCAATGATGTTAAAACCGTTTAAATGAGGCAGATTTAGTTTAGAAATTTTTTTAATCTCATTAAGATTTTCTTCGAGACTATTTAATTTAATTGAATTACTAAATGAATTTTGCCTTTCATTTTGGTTATGACTTTTCCATACAATTGCTTTCTCAATAGCTTCTTGTAATTCTTCAGGGTCAATCGGTTTTAACAGGTAATCAACAGCACTGGCTTTTAATGCTTTTAATGCATAATTGTTATAGGCTGTTGTAAAAATTACCAAGGAGTTTTCTTTTTTTAAATCTGGTAATAGGCTAAATCCGTCTTCAAAAGGCATTGAAATATCTAGAAAAACAAGGTCTATTTTAATAGATTTGAGTAATTGACGAGCCTCACGCACTGACTTAGCTATCCCCTTTATCTTAAGATTTGGACAATAGCTTTCAATTATGAAAAAAAGTGTTTTTCGTGAGTACTCCTCATCATCCACAATAATTGCATCTAATTGCATATCAAACTACCGTTTAAAATTTAATTGAATTTATTGCAATTTGTTTAAAAATGTATTTTCGTTGAGCGAACGGTAAGAATTTATTAAA
>VGGW01000090.1 GCA_016868395.1 Bacteroidota bacterium
CATTTAAGTTATGCATCCAGTCTCTGTGGAAAATGTACGGAGGTATGCCCTGTGAAAATTGATATTCATAAAATGTTATTGTTAAACAGAAGAGATTCTGTTCAACAAGGTTTAAGTCCGTTTCCCGAAAAAATTGGTTGGAAGGGATGGAAAACGGGAATGATGAAACGCAAAACCATGGATATGTTTGGCGGAAAATTCAAAAACATAATGCTCCGGACTTTTTTCAAGAAAAACTGGGGTAAATACCGTGAACTTCCGGAGGTAGCCGAACAATCATTTAGTAAACAATGGAAAGAGCAAAATAAATCAGGTGCTTAGTCAACAGCTAATTTAGAAATAAGGCTTTCTTTAAAATGTTAACTATTTAAATCTGAGTTCCATCCGGTAATAGAACCCCAGGCCCTGTTAAATAAACCCGGGTGGCAGCTCTATCTTTTTTGCACTACTGAATCTTGGGATACCGATTTAATTTCTCGCAAAAAAATAGGGCAGAACACGGGGCTGCCATTAGCCAAGAGCAACAAACCCTGCTTTCTAAAAGATGACAAAAATAATCAGGCTCAGGCGAGATCTGATATCGATCTCAGGTTAGTTTATTTGTTCCGGATAACAGATTCTTTAAATTTCCTCAAGCACACTCAACAGAATTACGGTTTGAAACAACCAGCCATCTGCCCGTGCCGCCAACTTGCTGAGGGACATTAACATTGGAGGTCTTACGATACTCACTCGGCGTCATATTTTTAATTTTTCTGAATTGCCTGTTAAAATTTGCAAGATTATTAAAACCACATTGATAGGCAATTTCAACTGCATTCTCATCGAGCTCGCCCAGAAGCTTGCAGGCATGTCCAACCCTTACTTTATTCAGATACTCGACGAATGTAAGCCGGTAATGTTCTTTAAAATAATTACAAAAGGTACTGACTGCCATATTCGCAACCGATGCAACCTCATTGAGAGTAATATCACGATCAAAGTTCCTCAAAATATAGGCATTCACCTTACTGAACTTATCCGAACAATCCAGAAGGCCGTGCTTCAAATAGCCGGGGCTTGACAAGAGCTCATATTCATTGCTGGCACACAGTATATCAAAAATGGAAAGTAATGACGCAAGCCTTTGAATTCCACTCATCGTCTGCATTTCCTGCATTAAAGCAGCAATTTTATTCCGTGTATTGCCCCGGATCACCATACCATGTTTGGCCAACTTTAACAGGTTATTGACAGGTTCAATCTCGGGTAGGCTATAAAATTCTTTTCCGAGAAAATTTTCAACAAAATGTATTACTGTCGCTTCAGCAGTCAAATCTGTTTTCCCTTTAAAATATTGCGGATCATTGGTCCATAAGTGCGGTAGCGATGGTCCCATCAGTACGAGATCCCCTTACATAAAATAACCGATATGATCGCCAACCTGGCGAACACCGGTACTTTTATTTACCAATACTAATTCATATTCAGAATGATAATGCCAAGGACAAGGAAAAAATGGTCCTTCCTCCTTGAATATGATAAATGATTTATCCAATTCTAAAGGGATGTGGTACTGTAAAGCTTTCATGATCAAATCTTATTAATGGCCAAAACTAATTTAAACTTTAAATTCATTAGAAATTCAATTAATAGAAAATAGTATCATAATTATAAAGAAAAGTAGCAGAAAAATGGCCTCAGGTAAGATAGTTTTGATTAGTGTTCGGAAGTATAATACTTTATTAATATGAATTTCTGATTCATTGACCCGAAATAAATTAAAAAATGACAGCAAAAAATAAATTTACCCGGAAGCACCAATAATGGTTTTAAGTTGAAGGATAAATATTATTTTAGTTAGCTAATTAAAAAAATTGTGATTAATTTTCTTAAAATGTTATCCATTTAAACATCAACATAAAAAACAACATGCAAGCACAACTTAAAATCAAACTAGCAGTATTTATGTTTCTCCAATATTTTATCTGGGGTTCCTGGTATGTCAGTATGGGCACATATCTCAGCAAGGCTCTACAATTTGAGGGTGGACAGATCGGTCTGGCCTATGGCGCCTTCGCGATCGGTGCAATGATTGCCCCATTTTTAGTTGGCTTGCTTGCCGACCGGTATTTTGCATCTGAACGGCTCTTAGCCTTTCTCGGAATTACCGGCGGATTATTGCTATTTGCACTTCCAATGATGACCACATTTAGTTCATTTTATCCAATGTTGATCCTCTATTGCTGTACCTATGTACCTACTCTCGCTCTCGGAAATTCACTTTCACTCAGGCATCTGGACAATCAAAAACGAGATTTTCCTTTAATAAAAACCCTCTCCTCCATAGGATGGATTGCCGCCGGAATAACGCTTAGCGTTGTCTTTAAAGGTGAACAATCTGCCGTACAGTTTTATGTTGCGGGTGCCACTTCAATTATCTTTGGTCTATTCTCCCTTACTCTACCACATACTCCGCCAATGAAAACCGGAAAGGATGTGAGTATGGGTGATATTTTGGGACTAGATGCATTAGCCCTACTAAAAAAGCCGTCGTTTGCCATATTTATTTTATGTATGTTTCTGATCTGTATTCCTCTTTACTTTTATTTTGTCAATATGAATCAATATGTGACTGAATTAGGTTGGGAGTTTAGTGCCGCTAAATTGTCTCTGGCACAAGTTTCGGATGTTGTTTTCCTTATTTTACTGCCAATAATGCTGAGTAAACTTGGTTATAAGAAGACTATTTTTATAGGAATTCTGGCCTGGGCTACCCGTTATTTCCTTTTGGCAGGAAGCGTAGACTCTGCTACCATGCAAACGATGATGATCTTCAGTGCCATTTTACTTCATGGTGTTTGTTACGACTTTCTTTTCATTGCCGGGCAGCTTTATGTTGATGAAGAAGCCAATGAAAGAATGAGGGGTGCGGCTCAAGGTCTTATCGCCTTCATTCTGTGGGGAATAGGTGCGTTTGTTGGAACTAATTTGGCCGGAGTATCCCAGGAAGCCAACACGCTTACCCAGCCAGTAGGAATTATCGCGCATGATTGGACCAGCATTTGGATATATCCGGCCTGGGGATCCGTTGCAGTCCTTGTTGTTTTTATGATTTTCTTCCGTGAGCCTAAAAAAGAGGTAAAATTAGAGACAGAAAAAAACTAATATTCCCTAATCAGATTGTTATCGGGTAATAATTCATATTTCAACATTGAAAAATAAAGTTAGCTGGGGGGTTCTCAGCACTGCAAAAATTGGAGTAAACAAAGTTATTCCAGCCATGCAGAAGGGAAAGTACTGTGAAATCACCGCTATTTCCTCCCGGGATTTGAACAAAGCAAAACGACTCGCGGCCTTACTTACCATTCCAAAAGCTTATGGTTCCTACGAAGAGCTATTATCCGACGCAGAGATTGACGCGGTATACATTCCTTTGCCTAATCATTTGCATGTAGAGTGGGCAATAAAGGCTATGGAGGCCGGAAAACATGTGCTGCTGGAAAAACCGGTAGGGCTCTCAAGTAAAGAAGCTGAAAAACTAATGGAGCTGTCAAAAGCAAATCCCAACCTAAAGGTAATGGAGGCTTTTATGTACCGGCATCATCCTCAATGGAAAAAAGCTAAAAAACTGGTTGAAGAGGGAGCGATCGGCAGACTTAAATCCATTCAGAGTTTTTTCTCCTATTATAATACAGATCCGGCAAATATTCGCAATAATCCGCATTTTGGAGGAGGGGGCCTGATGGATATTGGTTGTTATTGTATTTCACTTTCCCGATTTATATTTGGCCAGGAACCTAAAGGAGTTCAGGGTCTTGTTGAATACGATCCAAATTTTAAAACAGACCGAATGGCCTCAGGAATCCTCAGTTTTTCAGAAGGCACTTCAACTTTTACCTGTTCCACACAAATAATGCCTTTTCAAAGGGTTAATATCTATGGGGATGGAGGTATTATTGAAATAGAAATCCCCTTTAATGCACCAGCGGATAAGCCCACAACAATATGGCTTTATCAAGCAGATAAAAAGGAAGAAATTACCTTCGATATTTGCGATCAATACACCATTCAGGGAGATCTTTTTTCAAAAGCCATCCTTGACCATACTGAAGTTCCTACACCACTTGAAGATGCTCTTAATAATATGCTGGTGATTGAGGCTGTTGTGAAGAGTTCTGAAAGCGGAATATGGGTAAGCTTATCCTAATGGATTAACCTCAGTTCGATATTAGAAATTATCCTTTTGATGGATCTCCTATTGCTCCGGACGCCTATGATTTGATTTTGGAAAGCAATACCTGCGTGTTATCGCTTCCGGCAGTCCTTTCCTCCGGAGTATTTCCGGCAAGAAATGGTACATTATCTCAAATGCTCCATCTCCGGAAGATACCTCCTTCGGCAAGGTTTAGTTTACCCGGTGCTGTTTTTCATCGCAACGGGCAGTCCGGAAAAAGAAGCACAAGCCCTGCTAAGCAAACCCAGGTTACAGCTCTATCTTTTTTGCTTTACTGAATTTAGGATAAGGATTCCATTTCCTGCAAAAAAATAGGGCAGAACACGGGGCCGGAAGCAACAGATTGAGAAAAATAATCAGGACCCGGCAAGATCTTTTATCAATCTCACATGAATTAAATTGCTTATATCGAACTCAGGTTAGATTAGCTTTTTGAACTACATTTCTGTTAGTCCGCATCGCTCATCATCAAGCTAAATCCCACTCTTTCCGCTTTTCTCTTGATAATAGCCGGTTTGCCTCTCTGTCGCCTACAAAACGTTCTCTTCTTTCATTCCATTCAAGTTTTTTTCCCAATTGGTATGAAATCAATCCCAACTGCATTGGGAGAGTTAATATACGGGCATACTCCAGGTTAGACTCCGGTTTTGTTCGGGCTTTAACCGCATTGACAAAATTTTGCTGATGACCCGGTGAGCGTTCAATCGTGATTGGGATATGAGTCAAATCTTTGACAAGTTCACCGCCGATTCGAACTTCATGCGTATTATAATCGCAAGTCAATGTCCCCTTTTCCCCCTCGAAATAAGCACCAATATTACTTCGAGCTGCAGCACCGGGTACGTTTGGAGGATTACTAGTCCAGAACACGTTTAAACCCTCGAACTCGTAGTCTACATCAATCCAACGCTGAACATTTGAAATTCCTGTATTTTTCTCTCCTCTGGCATTAATACTCTTTAAACCCTTCGGTTCCAAGGCCCAAAAGGCAACATCGGCAATATGTGACCAAAAATCACCGAAAACACCGCTTCCATAATCAGAAAAATAACGCCAGTTAAAATGGCATCGCTGAGGATCATATTCAGAAACCGGAGCCGGACCAAGCCACATATCCCAATCCAGTGTTTTAGGAACCGCTTGATAATTGGCAGGGCCAAATTCCGGTGGCAAACCTGATATCCATAGGCGAACGGTATGAACTTTACCCAGTATTCCGGATCTAACCAATTCAACTATCCGATGATAATTCTCTCCGGCATGAATTTGAGTGCCTAATTGAAAAATACGGTCATAGCGATTCAGGTTTTTAAGCATCTCCTGCCCACCCTTAACGTCAAAAGACAAAGGTTTTTCTCCATACACATCTTTACCCGCTTTAAAAGCTAGATTGGCAACCTCGCTATGCCAATGGTCAGGTGTGGCACAGGAAATAGCATCAATATCTTTACGATCCAAAATATGTCGAAAATCTTTATATCCCTGGGCCTTATGACCCGGACGTAGGTTATCCAGAATCCGCATAGTAGAGTCTAAATGAAGCTGATCCACATCACATAATGCCACAATTTCGACTTCAGGGATGGCTGCAAACCACTTCATGTGTGCATTTCCCATCCCGCCAAGTCCGATGTGGGCAATTCGTAAGCGATCACTTGCAGCTACTTTGCGCAACATTCCGGGAAGCATAAACATCCCCATACCGGCAATGCTTGTCTTCCTAATAAATTCCCGTCGATTTGAATTTAATTTCATGGTCCAAAAATTATTTGGTTTATATCCATTTTACATGATAAATACTTAATTTTTCGATGCCAGATCCTTGATCCTGATGTTTCTGAATTTTAGCGGCGAACCATGCCCCAAGAACCCGATATGACCGCTATCACGCTGTAAGCCAGGATGATACTTTCCATCTGCCGCACCATTCTTGCGGGCATCGGTAATATCCGCATCGAGTATGACAGTACCATTTAAAATCACCTTAATCTTAGGTCCACTCACAATGACCTCTTGATAGTTCCACTCTCCGGTAGGCTTTAGAAAGCCTCTTTTAGCAGGTATGGTTCCGTAGATTGAGCCATGGTACTGATAAACCTGAAGATCTTTATACATCGGTGCATCATTATCCAGGATTTGCAGTTCCATACCCTTGTAAGCAGCGACCCCTGTTAAAGGAGATCTAATCCCAAGTCCGTTATTGGCCCCGGGAGTTAACTGAAACTCAAATCTGAAAATAAAATCACTGTATTCATCTTTAGTAAATAAATTACCGCCAGAGCCCTTATCCGATTTTGGATTGATCACCATATTTCCATCCTCAGTGGTATAATCTGCAGTATTCCCCGTCCATTCATGCATATTAGTGCCATCAAACAATACTTTAAAACCTTCCTTCTTTTCCTGGGCGCTTAACTGAAAAGGTTTAGCACGTGGAAGTTCTTTGATGTAAATATTTCGGTAATAAACAGGGGAGCCATGTGCCTGTAACTCTATCTGTTCTGATGCAAAAATTGGAAGCTTTCTATCCCAATAATTCTCTAAAATCACATTGTCGGTAACTAGAACATCATTCAGATAAACTGTAACCCGATCAGCTTTCATGATAATCCGAAAAGTATTCCACTCTCCTAATTTTTTATCGGCCACTCTAAGTGGTTTACTTTCATTCACCTGATTATTGTATAAACCACCTGAACCAACCTGAGCACCAACCTTGATGCGGGCATTATCCCAAATTTGAACCTGCGGAGTACCCCGAAGATAAATACCTGCATCACCGTCCTGTTTACCGTCATCAATTATTTTCCAATCTACCAGCATTTCAAAATCACCGTATTTTTTAACAGTGGTAATATTGTTTCCATGACCTGTGAATTGCAATTCCCCATTGACCACTTTCCAATCCTCACGCATTTCAGCGTCAGCCTTTTTTTGCTCTTCTGCCAAAGTCATGGCATCCATCTTCGACCTCTTTATCGGGTCTCCAACCAAGCCTTTCCATCCCTTCAGGTCCTTGCCGTTAAACAGAGGAACAAAGCCCTCCTTTTGCAATATTTCTGATTTATTTTCGCTCTTTTTCGGATCTTCTTTAAATGATACAAGCACCGGAGTAAGCAATGCCAGCAATAGGAGCAACCTGAGTTTGTTTGATAGATTCATTTTTTTTATAGTTTGAGTTTATGAATTGAATTTAAGAATTAAATCAGGTAATTTATCCGAAGTATTAATTTAATCTGAGACCGATATAATTTTATTTAATGAGTTGGTTTTACTTTCCTTTCTATAGTTTTAAATTAGTTTTTATCAATTTGAAATATACTGAAGTGCATTTTTTAAAGGCAGTCCCGCTTTTCACTCATACCACACAGGCCTTAATCACAGGCCGGTATCCGCTCCAATCGGGTTTAAGAACTTCATAATTGCTAATTAAATGATCTTCCATAAATTGTATCTAATGGGTGACTGGCGAACTTCAGAGCACACTTATTCAATCCGGATAGTTATCGGTTTGCTGATTCTCTAATTTGCTAATCTAGAGGTAGATTTGAATCCTACTATTTCGCAGCCAGAGGAATAACTTCAAGCTTTCTGACGAACATTTCTGCACCCTCAGACTGAATTTGAATTTTCCCTCTGCTTGGTTTAACCCGATAAGCCTGATTAACCAATACCCCATTCAGATAAACTGTCAGATTATCTCCATCGGCGATACATTCAATTTTATTCCATTTACCCACTTCTTTTTCAACATCTTTCTCTCCCCGAAAACCCAAAACATCCTTCCAGCTTGGGTCACGTGCAAACCAATCAATCCGGCCTTTATTAATGTTTAAAGGCTGACCACCCGGCATATACACATTACCACCTCCGGGTTTTTTAGGAGCCACATTACTAGTCAGAGAGAACTTATCCGTACCATCACCCACTACAAGAAAATCTCCCGTACCACCCTCAATAATCTGACATTCAATAGAATACATCCAGGTGCCTGAATAACCGCCATCTTCACCGGTAGAGTGTAGAAGAATCCCATTATCTCTCGCTCTGTCGATTCTTGGTGCAAAAGTTCTGTCGCCCCATTTAAATTCTACAATTAATTTATAATCACTGTATTCCTCATTGGTAGTAATACATCCATACTCCTCACCCGAAATTTTTATTAAACCATCATCTACAGTAAATACCTGTTTAGGATCAATACCTGTTCCTCGGCCTTTAATAAAGGTATACCAGCCAGTTAGATCCTTACCATTAAACAGACTTATTGCCTTGGATGGTTCAGTCTTAACCTGACTTGAATTAGTTTTTACAGTACCACAGCTCCCAAAAATAAGCAGAGAGGAAATGAGGGCAACAGAAAGTAGAGTTGTTTTTTTCATCATTTGTTTATTTAATTATTAGTCTAATTTTTTGGTCTGATGGTCCCCAATCCATCGGGAAGCGAATTTAGGTATGCCATCAGGTCTGATAATTCTTCGGAACTTAACTGTTTATCGAGTCCGGGTGGCATCATCGATACGCTCATTGGTTCAATTCCCGTAATTTCAGCGCGCGGAACAAGAATAATTGCGCCCGGACCGATTTCAACTGTAATTGCATCCGGGAATTGTTCTTTTATCACACCAACATGGGTGGTCGATTTGGTAATCACTTTACTGGTTTCATATTCCCTGGCAAAGCTTGCACCAGGATATAAAATGGCCTCTAGGATGTCGTGGCCTGAACGGATCTGTCCAATATTTGTTAGGTCAGGACCAAATTTCCCACCTTTATTTGCCACTGCATGACAAGTAGAACAGATTCCTTTTCCGAAGAAAAGCTTAGCTCCCTGTGCTACATCACCCCTTGTCAAGCGAGCCTCTAAGGCTTGAAGTTCGGTGAGTCTGCCAGCATTGCGTTCAGTTAAAGTGGCAATTAAAGGTTCAGCCGAGGCCTTTATTGTTTGGGGATATTTATTAAGCAGGGCCTTCAGATCCTGCTCTGAAAGGTTATCTAAGCGGTCTACAGCACTACCGAGAGCAGCTACAAATGCAGCTCCGACTTCCTCATTTTTTCCTGCTCCAAAAGCGGCTACCAAATTTGGCAAAAGGAAAACATCTGTTTTAGCAATCTGCTCCTTAGCCAATTGAATGAGCTGATCATCCGTTAACTTAGCTTTAGCCAGCAAACGAGCTGCCATCTGTCGGATTGGCGATTCATTTTTATTATCCAAATAATTGAGTACCATCCGGAATTCAGAACCAGAAAGGTTGGGTTCAGAAAGTAGTTTTGAGCTGAGTGCCTTCAGCCTGAAGTCGGCTGAGGTACCCGGATTCTGAACGATCATTTTTAATTGTTCATTCAATACCTTGATTCCTCTTGATTCAATTAATCCGAGTATATGTGATTTAATTTCTACGCTTCCTTGATCCAGCAGCTTACCCAATTGCTGAACCCAGCTATCCGGAATAACTTTAACGGTAGAGTGAGTGATCACATCAATCAATAAGGCCTGCCTTGCTACCGGGCTTGCCCGGTCTCCGAGTTGCTCTGCCAAAAAGAGTTGTAAAGGTTTGTTTTCACTGAAGATTATCATCAGATCACGCACTGCAGTTAGATCAGTTTCAGAAAGATTGGTGGCAGCTAAACGGTTTTTGAGAAAATTGATCACGATATCCGACCATTCCGGACGGTGGGAGGCAACCCAAATCCCGGTTTTCCGAGATTCAGGATCACTGCTATTCAAAAAAGGAACCAGGTTCTCTTTGCTAAGTATGGAGCCATCCATTTGATCAAGTGCGATAAGCGCCGATTTACGAACACTCAAAGAAGGGCTCTTTAATGCTTCCATCAAGGGTGTGGTACTTTTCAAAGTAATCAAGGAATAGGTAATCGCATGGTCAACAAAACGATCCTTACCGGATGAAACAGCATTCAAAAGGGCCGGAACAGCGCGGGGATCACCAATCTGTCCTAGAGCTGTTGCTGCCTGTCGACGCACCTTAGCCTGATCTTTCTGCACCAGTTCCATCAGCTTATCTATTGAGGCTTTATCTTTTGAAAGGCCCATCACACGGGCTGCAGAAGTTCTCACAAGCATGCTGGCATCATGCAGACCTGAGCGGGCTTCCTTAATAGCATTGGCTGTGCCAATCCGGTAAAGAGCGAATATCCCCGCTGCACGAATCTCTTCATTTTCAGAACGGAGCAAGGTGTTTTTTATTGGTAAAACTGCAGCTTCACCTTTCTCAATTAAGCTTTCAATGATATTATCGCGGACTGCCGGCCGGGGGTCTTTGATTGTAACGGCTAAAGTTAGAGCAGACAAAGATTTGAGGTTTAGTTTTTTACCCCATGGGTCAGTAATTTTTGGGGTCCCATTTCTTCTGATCCGGTATATACCCCCATTTACATCAATCTTAGCCACCCTAGACAAGGGGCAACCTAAAATGAACCAACCTCCGGTATTTAGTACCAGCATACTACCATCGGCGTCCTCAAGTACATCGGTAAGATGAACATCCTGAACTGTTGAAGTTATGAATGGCTCATCGATGGTTTTATAGGAAGCGCCTTCAGCACTTATCTGATGACGCATTATCCGTCCGGTATTAAATTCAGCACTAAAGATATTGTTACTGTATTCTTTTCCCAATGCGGATCCCCGATATCGCATCAAACCTGATGGAGCCACTCTGGCCATTTTGGTCATTACAGGCATTAAATCGCCGGTCATTTTGAATTTATCCTGTTGAATAACCGGACCCGATTTTGGGTATACTCCCCCTTCAACCCAGTGCATCAAAGCATCTCTCATCCCACCTTCAGGATTCACAAAATAGGTCATTGTTCCAATCGTTTCACCAGAAGGCATGAATGCGAGTTCGATCGCATTATCATAACCACCGCCGGCCATGGATTCCAATCCCGAACCATCAGGCCTGCATCTCCAGATCCTTGCAGAACCTCCCTTAAGATTCTGACCTT